>NZ_AOHN01000017.1:0-1327 GCF_000510915.2 Pseudomonas sp. FH4
TGAACGAGCCCCATGAAAGACAGGACACCGTTTCCCCCTTACGATAAGGGATAGGCAAACGGGTATGTTTATGACTAACAGCAATGATAAGGGTGGCGAGCTGCTCGGCCAGGAGCGCCGACGCCGCTGGAGCACCGACCAGAAGCTGGCCATGGTTCGCGAGAGCCTTGAACCGGGACAAAGTGTGTCCGTGGTGGCCCGACGCAACGGCATCAACGCCAACCAGCTGTTTCTTTGGCGCAAGCTGTATCAGGACGGAAGTCTATCGGCGGTCAGTGCGGGCGAGGCCGTTGTACCGGCGTCGGAACTGAGCGATGCGCTCAAGCAGATCCGAGAATTGCAGCGGATGCTGGGCAAGAAGACGATGGAAGCCGAAGTCCTAAAAGAGGCCGTGGAGATCGCCCGGTCGCGAAAATGGATTGCGCACTCACCCTTGTTGCCGGGGGACGACCAGTGAAACTGGTCAGCGAATGTCTCGGTGTGTCGCGCTCGCAATTAACGGTTCGGATCAAGCAATCGGTATCGCCTAAAGTACGGCGACGTCGGCTCGTGAACGATACGGAGTTGGTCGCCGAGATTAAGGAGCAGGTCAGCGAGTTACCGAGCTATGGCTACCGCCGTGTTTGGGGGTTGCTGCGCCGCGAGCGTGAAGTTCAGTCACTGGCTCCGATCAATGTGAAGCGGGTTTACCGCGTCATGCGCGATCACAATCTGCTGTTAGAACGCCGCATCAAGCAGCCTGGCGTGCAGCGCCGGCATGAAGGCCGAATTGCCGTTACTACCAGCGATACGCGCTGGTGCTCGGACGGCTTCGAGTTTCGCTGCGACGACGGTGCGAAGTTGAGCGTGACTTTTGCCCTGGACTGCTGTGACCGCGAAGCCATCGGCTGGGTCGCCAGCCCGACGGGCTACAGCGGTGACGACATCCGAGACTTGATGTTGGAAAGCGTGGAGAAGCGATTTGGGGATCAACTACCGAGCACGCCGGTGCAGTGGTTGAGCGATAACGGCTCGGCTTATATCGCCGAGCAGACGCGTCTGTTTGCTCGCCAGATCGGCTTGCAGCCGGTGACCACACCGGTACGCAGCCCGCAAAGTAACGGCATGGCAGAGAGCTTTGTGAAGACGATCAAGCGTGATTACGTGGCGCACATGCCCAAACCGAATCGAGAAACCGCGCTGCGCAATCTGACGATTGCCTTCGAGCATTACAACGAGCAGCATCCGCACAGCGCCTTGAAATATCGGTCGCCGAGAGAGTTTAGGCGTTTGGCAGCAGCATCAATTTAACGGGGAGTTGGTGTCCGGTCTGGTAGGGGCAAGTCCA
>NZ_AOHN01000018.1:0-178327 GCF_000510915.2 Pseudomonas sp. FH4
ATCGTAAGGGGGAAACGGTGTCCTGTCTTTCATGGGGCTCGTTCAGCACGGTTCAAGCGGTAAAATCTTTAAGCGTAGACGACGCAAACTTATTTACACTGCTATGCAGCTTCTCGTTTGTTACTGATGGTGAGGATAGAATTTTCCCGTTGTTTTCACATAAATTTTTTAATTATATTCGCGCAAACGGGCTAACCACTAAAGTCGAGACTCACCTAAAAAGCATTGATCTTTTGAACAGCGGCACCATTTGGTATAGCGCTACCAGATCTGAGGACAAGGTGAACCTTCAGTATTTTTCCAAACAATACTACGCCTCCCCTGCACCATCGAAAGAAACTGTGGATAAAGTTTATATTCAAGCATTCCCTTTTACTGAAATAGGAAGAGAGCTCGCTAATATTGCCGGAGGCCAGCCTAATAAGGAATTCATTGAAATGCTGTGTGAAGAAGGTTGCATCCACCTCCTGTAAGAAAGCCTCAAATGATACAGCCATTTAGCTATCCGAGAGAGCAGCCTTAATTGCAGACGCCATTCGGTGCACCTGTACGCTCCTGCCAGACCCGTAGAGGTCGAACGTAATGCTTCCTGAGCTGTGCCCTAAGATCCCCTGCGCCGTCCCTTCATGAACCTCAGCGGCCTTCATAGCTCCTGCAAGCTGGTGCCGTAGCGAATGGAAAGACAGACCGCTTCGTGACTCAAGCATTAGGACGCCTCTAAGGCGCTCGTTAAGGAGAGACGAGAAGCTGCTTAAAGACATCGTGAAGAGAGGCCCCTGAGCATCCTGAGCGAACTTCTCAAAGGCTTCCACATCGAAGCCCAGCGCATCCACCACAGGAACCTGACGGACGCTGAATTTGTTCTTGAGCGTCTTACCCTCGTTCTCGTTCACATCAATGACCAACTGATCCCCGTCTTTGAAGACATCTGATGTGGTCAGCTGATGAAGTTCACCGATACGGGCACCTGTGACTACTCCAAGAGAGAGGCCCCAGCGCTGCCATGAGTTCAGCGGGAGACCGTTAGCGTATTCCATAATGGCCTTCACTTGATCCGGGCTGTACGCTTCACGCTCGCTTTCTGCACCCTTACGAATCAATAAGCCCTTGTCGTAGCTCTTTTCGATATAGCCGTTATCTTCTGCCCAGGTCATGACCGATGACAGGTCAATCAACAGCTTGTTGGCAGTAGATACCTTACGACCTTCCATGAGACGCTCTTTAAGGTCCGTCATGTCCTTGCGTGTATGCGCGCGTAGATCCAAATCGCCCAGCAGTGAGCCAATCGTCTTGAAGCCTGTCTGCTTGGTCTTCCGTGTGTTCGGCTGCCAGTCAGCTACACGCTCAGCTGTATGTAGCTCAGCGAGCTTCGTGAAGGTCAATGCGTCAGTGTCATTAGTAGCCTCCTGCACAACAGCCTCAGAGACAACGACAGGACGTTCTGTAGGGACGCTCACAGACTGCTCACCACTCTCCCTCTTGATCTCTTCAAGGATCTCTAAGATTGGCCCGAAGTCACCTTCATGGCGTCTCTCAGCGGCCCACATGACCCTCTGTATAAACGGCATCACCTGAGCTTGGTCAACGTTCAGCGGCTCAGTGACGCTAATTTCTTTAAGGTCCGCGCTGGTGTCTGAGTAAATAACTCCCATACCGCCACCCTCAATCCACTCACCTGAACGGGACTCTACGACCCCCTCAGCGATGTCACGCAGGCGAGCCCACAGCTCATCCCGTGTAGCGTCTAAGCGGTCAAGGTGGAAGGTCTTAAGGGTACTCAGTAGATGTCTTGCAGTAGCCAATGCTGTTTGCCTGTTGGTGGTCTTGAGGGCAATTGTACAGGTGTCCTTTGAGCCCTTCACGCGGACTCTTAGGGAATAGCGGCCCTCCCTCCTGTACAGATAAGGACGGGCAAGGCCTAACGGTTTTCTAACAGTTTCTAACGGTTTTTCTAACGATTTGTTAGAACTCTTGAAGGGACTTGACGGGCTGTTCATGAGCGAGAGCCTTACGCTACGTGGCTTTGGCCTCACTGATGGTCAACTTTAAGCATTCTCTGACAGAATAGGTCGCAATTTCGTTCACCCATTGGACCACCTCATGGCCATTCTCAGCAAAACCGCCGCCCGCCTGGCCCTGGCGCTGACCATCAGCCTGGGTGCCAGCCCGCTGTTCGCGGCAGCCAAGCCGGCCACTGCGCAACCGGACGACTTCCAGATCGTCTCGACCCTCGACGGCAAATTCACCTTCACCCTGCCCAAAGGCTATGTCGCCGACGCCTTGCCCGCTGGCGCGCAAGCCCAGGGTACCGCTGGCGCCAACGGCACGATGTACATCAACCAGGCGTCAAAAAGCGTGGTGGTCGTGGCCCAGACCCTGCGCAACGACGGCATCGACCTGAAGGACGACGAACCGCTGTTTCTCGATAGCGCGGTTGAAGGTTTCCTCAAGGACGTCGGCACCAGCCTGCCGGACTACAAGAAACTGTCGCAGAAGAAACTGCTGATCAAAGGCGTAGGCCTGCGCCAGATTGATGCCACCGCGAGCATGGGCGGCGGCAAGACCTTGAACTCGACCTTCCTGGCCGGCTCCGGCAACCGGTTGCTGGTGATCCAGGCCATTTCCCGGGCTGAGGACGTGATGGGGCATGGGCTGCTGGTAAGACAGATTACCAGTGGCAAATAACTGTGCGCCTACAGGGGATATGACACCCACCTGTGATCGCGACAGTGTCAGGGCCGGCCGAGCAAGTGGCTCATGGCAGTCTTGAGTTTCATCGGCCGCACCGGTTTGTGCATCAACGTATGCCCCAACTCGCGGATCTGCAGTTTCAGTTCATTGCTGTAGTTGGCCGTGATCATCATCGCCGGGATCGCGCTGGCCCGCCGCGCATTGATCCTGGCCACCGCGTCCACGCCATTCTGTTCGTCATCCAGGTGATAGTCGGCAATCAGCAAATCCGCCTGGGCATGGTAGTTGTCCACCTGGCGCGCCAGGTCCTGCTCGGACAAGGCCGTCACCACCTGGCAGCCCCAGCCCTCAAGCAGCGTGCGCATGCCGGCGCAGATCGCGGCGTCGTTATCCAGCACCCACACCCGCGCGCCCTGCAAACGCTCCAGCATCGGCTCGCTCATCACCGGCTTGGGCAAAGCCTTGGGCGCGGTGCTGCTCAGCGGTACCTCCACGCTGAACATCGAGCCCCGGCCCGGCCATGAGCGTACGGTGATCCGGTGCCCGAGAATCCTGGCGATCTTCTCCACAATCGCCAGGCCCAGGCCCAGCCCGCGATCCTGATCCGGGCGTTGCACATCACCGCGCTTGAACTCCTGGAAAATCTCCTCCAGACGCTCCTCGGCGATGCCCATGCCGGTGTCCCAGACCTGGATCGACAAGCGCTGATGCTCACGCCGACAGCCCAGCAGCACACGCCCGCTAAAGGTGTAGCGAATGGCATTGCTCAACAGGTTGCGCAAGATCCTCGCCAGCAGTTGAACGTCACTGCGTACCAGTGCCGAGCAACCGATAAAATGCAATTCCAGCCCCTCACTGCGCGCCACTTGGGTGTATTCGGCGGCCAGGTTGTCCAGCAGTTCGCTCAAGGCAAACGGCGCGATATCGGCCTTGATCACCCCAGCATCGAGTTTGGAAATATCCACCAGGGTACCCAGCAGGTTTTCCACATCCTCCAGGGAGTTGCTGACGTTACGCACCAGCGTCTCGTTGGCCACCGGGTCGCGCCGTTCCAGCAAGGCGCCGGTAAACAAGCGCGCGGCATTGAGCGGTTGCAGCAGGTCATGGCTGACCGCCGCGAGAAACTTGGTTTTCGACAGATTGGCCTGCTCGGCTTCCAGCTTGGCCTCACGCAAGCGCGATTCCACGCGGCGACGCTCGTCGATTTCCTGCAAGAGTTGGTCGTTGAGCGAGGTCAGCTCGGCCGTACGCTCGCGTACCCGCAGCTCCAGGTTCTGATAGGCCTGGTGCAAGGCTTCGGCGGTGCGGCGGCGCTCGGTAATGTCGCGGATCAGCACAAAGATCCCCACCACTTCGCCACTGGCCAGGCGGTTGGGCACATAGGAGCGCAGCATGTAGCGCTCCTGGTGGTTGCTGTTGGTTTCGGCGAACTCAAAGGTCACGCTCTCCCCCGCCAACGCCTGCGCCACGTAGGTTTCCAGACGCTGGTAATGCTGTTCGCTGTGGGCCTGGCGCAGGCTTTTGCCGAGCATCGCGCCCTGGGGCCAGCAATACCATTGCTCGTAGACTTTATTGGTGAACTCGTAGATCAAGTCGCCATTGAGGTAGGCAATCAACGCTGGCACATGGTCGGTAATCAGGCGAATCCAGCGCTCGCTCTCCTGGGATTTCTGCGCGACGGCTTGTTCTCGGCGCAGGGTCTCGGCCAGTTTGACGTCGGTGATATCCGTAAACAGAATCACCCGGCCGCCGTCCTGGGTCGGCCGTTCGCTGACTTGCAGCCAGCGCCCGTTATCCAGGCGATAGAACAGGGTCTCATCGGCGTGCCCGTGGGCCTCTTCAGTGAACAGACCGTTGACCGTCATCAGCCGCTTGACCTCGCGCAGGCCCATGCCCGCGACAATCTGCACCGGGCTGTTGCTCCAGAACCCCTGGAAGCGGCTGTTAAACAACACAATATGTTGATGCTGGTCGAACAGCACAAAGGCATCGGAAATGCTCTCGATGGCATCGATCAGATGCTGGTGCGCGGTTTCTGCCCGCAGTCGTGCATCACTCAGCAGATGGTTGCTGGCCTTGAGTTCGGCCATGGCCTGGTTCAACGCATCGGTACGCTCGCGGACCTGCTCGGCCAGCACCACCGAATGCTGGAACGCCGCATAAGGGTCGTTGCCACGGGTGGCACCGGACTCGATGCGTTCGATCAGCGCGGCGTTGATCCGTTGCAGCTTGTGGTTGTCCTGCTGCAGGGCGCTGATCTGCGCCTGCAGTTCAGCGCTGTCCAGGGGGACGACCACGGGCAATGGCGACCCCGGTAAAGGTCTGGTTGATGTGCATGCCATTGAACTGCTCTCCGTAGGTGTTGAACCCCATCACCCGTTGCTCACGCAAAAATGTGCCGATCGACTCCAGGGTACCGTGGTCTTCCAGCTCCAGGCGCCTGAGGAAACAGTCGCAGCCGATGGTCAGCAGCAGGTCGCCAAGGCGTGCTTGCAGGCCGTCGAACAGGGTTTGCAGGTTGGGCAGGATCGGCCCCGGCGTCATGGCGGTGAGGACGATGCCGTTCTCTACCGCACAGTAAAAACTCAGGCTCAGGTCAGCGTGGACCCGCTGGATCGCGCGCACGTAGTACTGGTCGTTGATGCGCACCGCCAGTGGGTGGGCGGCGAAGATCCGGTGATCGAGTTGTCCCACCGCCACGCCGATGTGCCGGGCGTATTCTTCGGCGGCAGGTTCGGCATTCAGTTCGAAGACCCGCCGCGAAGGGCTGTCGGCGCCGGTCACTACCAGTTTCTGCGCCCGGGGCAGGATGTGGTGGGTGGTGAACACTTCAAAATCCAGCCAGGTATTGACCAGCACCACCACCGCCGCGCCGCTGTGAAACTCACCGTCGAAGTACACGTGAGTGTGGGTCAGGTGGTTGTCATCACCCGCCGAGCCGCCAAAGTGCGGGATATCGCCCAGAGCCGCACTCAGGGCGGCCAGGACCATTTCTTCACGGCTGGACAGGCCGTCGAGCAGGGTCAAGGCAAAGCTGTTGCCCTTGATCGGCGCCAGGCTGTTGCTGCGACAGCCACCCACCAGGCGCTCGACCATTTGCTGGGCGTCGATCAGGCTGAAGTGCTCAACCTGGTCGATCAATTCGGTAGCGATGGAAAAGTGCGCATGATCAAACCCCACCGCTGTCACGCAATTGCGCCCATAGCCCTGGGGCGTGATTTCGCCGGCACTGGTGCAACCCACCACGCGGATCCCGCCGAAACGCTGCTGCAGGGCCTGGCCAAGGGCCTTGAGGTCATAGGTGGCGGAGCAGAAGAACAGCACGAAACCCAGGTACGGGTGCAACAACTGGCTGGCCAGCTCATCAGCCACCTGCCACGCCTCGCTGGCCTGGGACATGGCTGTGACTACGCCTTCGCTGTGCATCTGTTGCATGGTCATCTCCGCCTTTGAAACTCAAGTGTACGAACGCGCGGGATGGCAACCTATGCTACTTGGGTACTGGGTCGGGGCTTCGATGGGATGAGAACGCCAGGTTGGCGAGCAATCCATGTGAAATGAGATCAAAAAATGTGGGAGCGGGCTTGCTCGCTCCCACATTTTGATCCCATTCCAAGTCATTACCAGGTGAGCACCGCACCTACGGCAAAGGTATCGGTGTCTTCGTTCTGCGCGCTGGTGTCGTGGCCGGTGATCTCGAACTGGTTGTACTCGGCCACCAGTTTCAGGTTGTCGTTGATGTCATGGAACAGGGCAATGCCACGGGTTTCATAATCCGCGCCGCTGCCGACCACACCGTTGCCGTCGTCCTTGGTCTTGCCGTAGGACAGGGCCAGACGGTTCTTGCCCAGTTTGTAGGAGCCCTGCAACAGGTAGCCGTTGCTGTCGACATTACGCAGCGTCGCCTCACCCGCGTTGTTGGTGAAGAACGGGTTGATGCCCTTGGCCTGGAAGCCCGAGCCGGTCAGCGACAAGCCGCCCATCTTCGCCTGCACGCCGTAGCCCAGGCCCTTGGAGGTCACCGATTCGACGGTGGAATCGGTGTTGTCCGAAGTCTGGTAGCTGCCGTTGAGCCAGCTGTAGATCTTCGCCCCGCCGACATCGAACTGGTAGGTGATCTCGCTCTCGGTGCGCGGGTTCTTCTGGTAGGCCTTGCCCAGCGTGCTGCTGTCGTTGGTATCGACCGGATCCATGATGCCCACCGCCACGCGCAGGCCTTCCATCACCGGGGTGCGGTAGGTGATCTGCGAGGTGGGGAACGGGTACGGGTAACCACTGCCGATATTGCCGAACGACACCCCGCCGCCGTCCACCAGGCCCAGGCTGTCGCTGACCTGGCCATAACCGGCCAGCAGTTCGTCGAGCAGGATGTTGGAGCGGGCGAACAGGCCGAAGTCCTTGCCGATCAACACCTCGCCCCATTCGGGGTTGGCCACGGTGCCGTAGAACTGGCGCACGTCGATGGCGGTGTCGGTGCCGTTGGTTTCGCTGTCGTTGATGGTCACCCAGAACGAGGCCCGGGCGCCGAGCTTGAGGTCATCGACCTGCTTGCCCATGTTGAAACCCAGGTAGTTGGGCAGAAACCCCATCTTCACCCGCGACTGGCGCCGGTCGTACTGTTCGCCGGCACGGTCCACATCGCTGTTGACGTAGAAGGCGTTGATATAGCCATCGGTCGAGAACGTGGTCTCGTCCTTGTCGTACAGCACGATTTCGGCCTGGGCCACTGAGCTCAAGCCGAGGCTGGCGATAAAGACAGGCAACAAATGACGGGGGACATTCTTATTGTTATGCATGGCGCGCTCCGCGACGGGGGTCTGGGTGTCGGAGGCGATTATCGAAAGGCAGGCTGCGCGGTTAAACGCTGCCTTGGAGGGGAATGTGCGGTGCTTTGGACGGCGGCAAGGGCCCGCCACTTAAGGCTTACACCTGTAGGAGCGAGCTTGCTCGCGAAGGTCGTCAACGATGACGCGGGGTGCTTGAAAGAACGGGGGGCGTCCTTGGTTTTTTCACGAGCAAGGTGAGCGGTGCGCAGGTTAGACAGCGTTGAACAACATCCCGCCGGCGACCACCACACACAGGCTGGCAAAACCGACTTGCAGCACCCGCGCCGGAACCCGCGAACCCAGGCGCCGGCCAACGAGCATGCCGACAATGCTGGCGCCGATAAACACCCAGCCCAGAGGGTCGATGGTCACACCCGCATGAAACGCCCCCACCACGCCGATCAGCGAGATCAGGCTGATCACCATCAGCGACGTGGCGACGATCCCGCGCATCTGCACATCGGTCAGTTGCTTGAACGCCGGCACAATCAGAAAGCCGCCACCCACGCCGAGCAGGCCCGATACCGCCCCCGTCACCGCACCCAATGCCGCCAGGGTCGCGGTGCATTTAGCGGTCCAGGAAAAGCGCCCGGTCTGCTGATCGAGCATGCAGTTCTTCTGCCCCCAGGACGCTGCGCCGTGATCGCTGGGGCCGGCTTCGACCTTCTCGCGCCGCAGCATGCGCCACGCCACCAGCACCATCAGCGCGCTGAACAGGCCCATCAGGATCTTGTCCGGCAGTTGATGGGCAAAAAACACCCCCAGTGGTGAAAACAGCGCGCCGAGCAAGGCGATCAACAGCGCCGCGCGGTAACGCACCAGGCCATGGCGCAGGCCATCGATGGCACCGACAGCCGCCGCCGCGCCGACCGCGAACAACGACACCGGCGCCGCTTCAGTCATGCTCAAGCCCAGCCCCAGCACCAACGCCGGCACGCCGAGAATCCCGCCCCCGGCCCCGGTCAAGCCCATGACCAGGCCCATCATCACGCCAAAAAAACTTGCCAGCAGCATAGGGTTCTCTCAATCCACCTTGGCCAGACGGGTCAGCCACTCGCGGCCCTTGAGCATGCCGTTCCAGTAGAACCACGGCAGCAGCGTCGCCTTGAGCAACCACGCCGAGCGCCGCGCCACCGTCGGGTCGAGGGGGAACGTGGGCAACAGCTTGCCGCCATAGCCGAACTCGGCCAGCACCACCTTGCCCTTCTCGACCGTCAGCGGGCAGGAGCCATAGCCGTCGTACTTGAGCGGCAACGGCGCCTGCCTGCGCAGGGCCAGCAGGTTCTCGGCCACCACCACAATCTGCTTGCGCACCGCCGCCGCTGTCTTGGCATTGCTGGTGGAGCACACATCGCCAAGGGCAAAGATGTGCGGGTAGCGCACCTGCTGCAGGCTGTGAGGGTCGACTTCACACCAGCCGGCAGCATCGGCCAGCGGGCTGTGGCGAATAAAGTCCGGGGCTATTTGAGGGGGGACTACGTGCAGCAGGTCGAAGGATTTTTCCTCGACGCTGACATTGCCCTCGGCGTCCTTGACCTCGAACCAGGCCTTGCGCGCCGGGCCATCGACCTTGATCAGGTTGGAATTGAAGGCCAACCGTGCGCGGTATTTCTCGATGTACTTCATCAACGGCGGGACAAAGGTCGCGACGCCAAACAGGGCCGCGCCCGCCAGGTTGAACTCAACCTCGATGTGGTGCAGGTCGCCTTGCCTGAGCCAGTGATCACAGGACAGATACAGGGCTTTTTGCGGCGCGCCAGCACATTTGATCGGCATGGCCGGCTGGGTGAAGATCGCCTTGCCACCCTTGAGCTGCTGCACCAACTGCCAGGTGTAGGCCGCGTGCTGGTAGCTGTAATTGGAGGTGACGCCGTTGTGGCCCAGGGTCTGCTCCAGGCCTTCGATTTTCTCCCAGGCCAGGCGCAGGCCCGGGCAGACAATCAGGTTGTTCCAGGTCACGCGCTGGCCGCTGTCGAGCAGCAGGGCTTGCTCGTCGGGCAGCAGCTCGCTGACCGCCGCCTGGACCCAGGTCACGCCATCGGGCAGCACCCGGGCCATGGGCCGCATGGTTTTGCGAATGTCATGGGCGCCGCCGCCCACCAGGGTCCAGGCGGGCTGGTAGTAATGTTCGGCGCTGGGTTCGATCAGGATGATATTCAGCTGCGGGTCGCGCTTGAGCAGGCTGGCCAGCAGGCCGATGCCTGCCGAGCCGCCGCCGATGACTACGATATCGCCACTGATGGTTGGGCCACAGTGTTGCTCGTTCATGGTCTATCGCCTTTTGAATCAATGCACACAAGGGTCGCTGCCGCATGGCGTCACGCCCAGCTTTTTATCACCGCCCCGCAGTACAACCCGGAGAGGGTTTTCATCACTTGAATCACTTCGTGGCTGGCCAGCCCGTAAAAGATGTACTTGCCTTCACGGCGGGTCGCCACCAGCCCCTCATCGCGCAGGATCCCCAACTGCTGGGACAACGTTGGCTGGCGCACGCCGGTCATGGTTTCCAGCTCACCGACGTTGCGTTCACCCTGGGTCAACTGACAGAGGATCAACAGCCGGTCCTCATTGGCCAGGGCCTTGAGCAAGGTGCACGCCTTGGACGCCGATGCACGCAACTGGGCGACTTCGCCTTCACTCAGACTGGATTCCATTTGCCTCGGTCCTTTCTCTCACTTAAGCTCAAAACATTATGTTTAAATATAAAGTGAATATCACGCCTTTTTTTAGCCATCAGGGACCGCCGTCATGTCAGCGCTGATTCAACCCTTCCTGGACGAGGCCTCGTCGACCTGGACCTACATCGTCTATGAAGCCGACGGTGGCCCCTGCGCCATCGTCGATTCGGTACTCGATTACGACCCGGCGTCCGGGCGCACCAGCACCGCGCAGGCCGAGCGGCTGGTCGCTTTTGTGGTTGAGCACCGCTTGCAAGTGCAATGGCTGCTGGAAACCCACGCCCACGCCGATCACCTCTCTGCCGCGCCTTATCTGCGCCGGCAGTTGGGCGGCAAGATCGCGATTGGGCAATCCATCAGCAAGGTCCAGGATGTATTCAAGAACCTGTTCAACCTGGAGCCGGAGTTCCGCGTCGATGGCTCGCAGTTCGACCATCTGTTCGCCCCCAACGAGATCTTCCACATCGGCCAGCTCAAGGCCCAGGCCCTGCACGTACCCGGCCACACCCCGGCGGACATGGCCTACCTGATCGACGACCAGATGATCCTGGTCGGCGACACGCTGTTCATGCCCGACGTCGGCACCGCCCGCTGCGACTTCCCCGGCGGCGATGCGCACCAGTTGTATGCCTCGATGCGCAAGCTGCTGGCCTTCCCCGACGACACACGGTTGTATGTGTGCCATGACTACCCACCGCAAGGCCGCCCGGCCAAATGCCTGACCACCGTGGCCGAGCAGCGAGCAGGCAATATTCATGTGCATGACGGGGTGGATGAGGCGGCGTTTGTGCAGATGCGCACAACGCGCGATGCCGGGCTGGGCATGCCGACGCTGTTGCTGCCGGCGATCCAGGTGAATGTGCGGGCGGGGCATATGCCGCCGGCGGAAGACAACGGGGTGGTGTACCTGAAGATCCCCCTCAACCAACTGTGAAACACCGCCCCCTGTAGGAGCTGGCTTGCCTGCGATAGCGGTGGGCCAGTTAACACAGCTTTGCCTGATCTACCGCTATCGCAGGCAAGCCAGCTCCTACATTTTCAAACGCATTCCAATCATCAACCCAGGTTGATGCCATTGGCCGGCAACGGCAGCGCCGTCTTGTAGCGCACCTGCTTGAGCGCAAAGCTCGAGCGGATGTTCGCCACCCCCGGAACCTTGGTCAGAAAGTCCATCATGAAGCGCTCCAGCGATTGGATGGTCGGCACCAGTACCCGGATCAAATAGTCGGGATCACCGGCCATCAGGTAGCACTCCATCACCTCCGGCCGGTCGGAAATCGCCCCCTCGAACTGTTGCAGCGCCAGTTCGTTCTGTTTTTCCAGGCTGACGTGGATAAACACATTGACGTGCAACCCCAGCAGGTCAGCGTCCAGCAGTGTCACCTGGTCACGGATCAGCCCCAGTTCCTCCATCGCCTTGACCCGGTTGAAACACGGTGTCGGCGACAGGTTGACCGAGCGTGCGAGGTCGGCGTTGGTGATGCGGGCGTTCTCCTGAAGACTGTTGAGAATCCCGATATCGATACGGTCCAGCTTGCGCATGAGACAAAACCACCTGTTTATTATGTTTATGCAGATTTTTTATCCGCAAATGATCTCAGGCGCAACCAAACAGAGATAAATATTCTCCCCAGCCCGGCCTATGATTGTTGTAGGACAAGATTTCCCTTACCCGGGGACTGACTGTCAGCTAAGCGCGCCCACTATAAGAAATCCACAAGATCGAGCGTAGAAAGCCATGACCCAGCACTATGAACCGCTGCGCCTGCACGTTCCCGAGCCTTCCGGCCGCCCAGGTTGCAAGACCGACTTTACCTACCTGCGTCTGACCGACGCCGGTACGGTGCGCAAACCCGCTGTTGACGTAGAACCCGCCGACACCGCCGACCTGGCCAAGGGCCTGATCCGCGTGCTCGACGACCAGGGCCAGGCCCTGGGCCCCTGGGCTGAAGGTGTGCCGGTAGAGATTTTGCGCCGTGGCATGCGTGCCATGCTCAAGACACGAATCTTCGACAACCGCATGGTGGTCGCCCAACGCCAGAAGAAAATGTCGTTCTACATGCAAAGCCTTGGCGAAGAAGCCATCGGCAGCGCCCAGGCCCTGGCCTTGAACATCGACGACATGTGCTTCCCCACCTACCGCCAGCAAAGCATCCTGATGGCCCGCGAAGTGCCGCTGGTGGACCTGATCTGCCAACTGCTGTCCAACGAGCGCGACCCGCTCAAGGGTCGCCAGTTGCCGATCATGTACTCGGTCAAGGACTTTGGTTTCTTCACCATTTCCGGCAACCTCGCCACCCAATTCGTACAGGGCGTGGGCTGGGGCATGGCCTCGGCGATCAAGGGCGATACCAAGATCGCCTCGGCGTGGATCGGCGATGGCGCCACCGCCGAATCGGACTTCCACACCGCCCTGACCTTCGCCCACGTGTACCGCGCGCCGGTGATTCTCAACGTGGTCAACAACCAGTGGGCAATCTCCACCTTCCAGGCGATTGCCGGCGGTGAGGCCACGACCTTTGCCGGACGCGGCGTGGGTTGCGGCATCGCCTCCCTGCGCGTGGACGGCAACGACTTCATCGCCGTCTACGCCGCCTCCGCCTGGGCCGCAGAACGTGCGCGACGCAACCTCGGCCCGACCCTGATCGAATGGGTCACCTACCGCGCTGGCCCGCACTCCACCTCGGATGACCCATCC
Organism: Pseudomonas sp. FH4; assembly: GCF_000510915.2. NCBI lineage: Bacteria > Pseudomonadati > Pseudomonadota > Gammaproteobacteria > Pseudomonadales > Pseudomonadaceae > Pseudomonas > Pseudomonas sp. FH4. Next base: position 12,894 of record NZ_AOHN01000018.1, read on the forward strand.
AAGTACCGGCCTGCCGACGACTGGAGCCATTTCCCGCTGGGCGACCCGATTGCCCGCCTCAAGCAGCACCTGATCAAGATTGGCCAGTGGTCCGAAGAGGAACACGCCACAGTCAGTGCAGAGCTGGAAGCCGAAGTGATCAGCGCGCAGAAAGAAGCCGAACAGTACGGCACCCTGGCCGGTGGCCAGATCCCGAGCGCCGCGAGCATGTTCGAAGACGTCTATAAAGAGATGCCGGAGCACTTGAAGCGCCAGCGTCAAGAGTTGGGGATCTGACATGAACGATCACAACAATAAAATCGAGTTGGAAACCGCCATGACCACTTCCACCATGACCATGATCCAGGCCCTGCGCTCGGCCATGGATGTGATGCTTGAGCGTGACGACAACGTGGTGGTGTTCGGCCAGGACGTCGGTTATTTCGGCGGCGTGTTCCGTTGCACCGAAGGCTTGCAGACCAAATACGGCACCTCGCGGGTATTCGACGCACCGATCTCCGAAAGCGGCATCGTTGGTGTGGCCGTGGGCATGGGCGCGTATGGCTTGCGGCCGGTAGCCGAGATCCAGTTCGCCGACTATGTCTACCCCGCCACCGACCAGATCATCTCGGAAGCGGCGCGCCTGCGCTATCGCTCGGCCGGCCAGTTCACCGCGCCTTTGACCATGCGCATGCCTTGCGGCGGCGGCATCTATGGCGGCCAGACCCACAGCCAGAGTATCGAAGCGGTGTTCACCCAGGTCTGCGGCCTGCGCACGGTGATGCCGTCCAACCCGTATGACGCCAAGGGCCTGCTGATCGCCTCGATCGAAAACGATGACCCGGTGATCTTCCTGGAGCCCAAGCGCCTGTACAACGGCCCGTTCGACGGCCACCACGATCGCCCGGTAACGCCATGGTCCAAGCACCCGCAGGCGCAGGTGCCGGACGGTTACTACACCGTACCGCTGGATGTGGCCGCCATCGTGCGCCCTGGCTCGGCCGTGACCGTGCTGACCTATGGCACCACGGTGTATGTGTCGCAAGTGGCCGCCGAAGAAACCGGGATCGACGCCGAAGTCATCGACCTGCGCAGCCTGTGGCCGCTGGACCTGGAAACCATCGTCAAGTCAGTGAAAAAGACCGGCCGTTGCGTGGTGGTGCATGAAGCCACCCGTACCTGCGGCTTCGGCGCCGAGCTGGTGTCGTTGGTGCAAGAACACTGCTTCCACCACCTGGAAGCGCCAATCGAACGTGTGACCGGTTGGGACACCCCCTACCCCCACGCGCAAGAGTGGGCGTATTTCCCTGGCCCGTCCCGTGTGGGCGCGGCTTTGCAACGGGTCATGGAGGTCTGAATGGGCACGCACGTTATCAAGATGCCGGACATTGGCGAAGGCATCGCAGAGGTTGAGTTGTCGGTGTGGCACGTCAAGGTCGGCGACATGGTCGTCGAAGACCAGGTACTGGCGGATGTGATGACCGACAAGGCGATGGTGGACATCCCCTCGCCAGTCCACGGCAAGGTGATTGCCCTCGGCGGCGAGCCGGGTGAAGTCATGGCGGTGGGCAGCATCCTGATCAGCATTGAAGTGGAAGGCGCCGGCAATACCAAGGAATCGGCGCTGTCGGCGGTGGCTGCACAAGCCGCGCCGGCACCGCAAGCCCAAACCAAGGCACCCGTGGTTGAAAGCAAGCCGGCAGCGACCAAGCCGGTAGTGACAACAGCGCAAGCCCCGGTGGCCCGTGACGCCGCCGAGCGCCCGCTGGCCTCCCCGGCCGTGCGCAAGCATGCGCTGGACGCCGGGATCCAGTTACGTCTGGTCCAGGGCTCGGGCCCGGCCGGGCGCATTCTGCATGAAGACCTCGATGCCTATCTGCAACAGGGTTCCACGCGGGCCTCGGCCGGCGCCAACCCGTATGCCGAACGCAACGACGAAGAGCAGATCCCGGTGATCGGCATGCGTCGCAAGATCGCCCAGCGCATGCAGGACGCGACCCGCCGCGCCGCACACTTCAGCTACGTCGAAGAAATCGACGTGACGGCCCTCGACGACTTGCGCGTACACCTCAATGAAAAACACGGTGCCAGCCGCGGCAAGCTGACCCTGTTGCCATTTTTGGTGCGGGCGATGGTCGTGGCGCTGCGTGACTTCCCGCAGATCAACGCGCGTTATGACGACGAAGCCCAGGTCATCACCCGCCTCGGCGCGGTGCATGTGGGCGTCGCCACCCAGAGCGATGTTGGGCTGATGGTGCCGGTGGTACGGCACGCCGAGGCACGCAGCCTGTGGGGTACCGCCGAGGAAATCACCCGCCTGGCCACTGCTGCACGCAATGGCAAGGCCAGCCGCGACGAGCTGTCAGGCTCGACCATCACCCTGACCAGCCTTGGCGCGCTGGGCGGGATTGTCAGCACCCCGGTGCTGAACCTGCCGGAAGTGGCGATTGTCGGAGTCAACCGCATCGTCGAACGGCCGATGGTGATCAAGGGGCAGATCGTGATCCGCAAGATGATGAACCTTTCCAGCTCCTTCGATCACCGGGTGGTCGATGGCATGGACGCGGCGCAATTCATCCAGGCCATCCGTGGCTTGCTCGAACAACCCGCCAGCCTGTTCCTGGAGTAAGTCATGTCGCAAGCATTGAACACCACGCTGCTGATTATCGGCGGCGGCCCTGGCGGCTATGTGGCAGCCATTCGTGCCGGCCAACTGGGCATCCCGACCATCCTGGTAGAAGGCCAGGCGTTGGGCGGCACCTGCCTGAACATCGGCTGCATTCCGTCCAAGGCGCTGATTCACGTGGCCGAACAGTTCCAGCAAACCGTACACCTGAGCCAGGGTTCGGCCCTGGGCATCGACGTGGATGTGCCGAGCCTGGATATCCGCAAGAGCGTGGAATGGAAAGACGGCATTGTCGACCGCCTGACCACTGGCGTCGCCGCGCTGCTGAAAAAGCACAAGGTCCAGGTGATCCATGGCTGGGCCAAGGTCATCGACGGCAAGACCGTGGAGGTAGGCGAGCAACGCATCCAGTGCGAACACCTGCTGCTGGCCACCGGCTCGAAAAGCGTCAACCTGCCGATGCTACCGATTGGCGGGCCGATCATCTCGTCCACCGAAGCCCTGGCGCCAACCCGCGTACCCAAACGCTTGATCGTGGTCGGTGGCGGTTACATCGGCCTGGAGCTGGGGATTGCCTATCGCAAACTGGGCGCCGAGGTCAGCGTGGTCGAAGCCCAGGATCGCATCCTGCCAGCCTACGACGCCGAGCTGACGCAACCGGTGGCCGAGTCCCTCAAGCAACTGGGGGTCAAGTTGTACCTCAAGCACAGCGTCACCGGGTTTGAAGGTGGCAGCCTGCAGGTACGCGATCCAAATGGCGACACGCTCTCTTTGGACACCGACCAGGTACTGGTCGCCGTCGGGCGCAAACCCAACACCCAGGGCTGGAACCTGGAAGCCTTGAACCTGGCGATGAACGGTGCGGCGATCAAGATCGACAACCGTTGCCAGACCAGCATGCGCAATGTCTGGGCCATCGGTGACCTGAGCGGCGAGCCGATGCTGGCGCACCGGGCCATGGCCCAGGGCGAAATGGTCGCCGAACTGATCAGCGGTAAATCCCGGGAATTCAACCCGGCGGCGATCCCGGCAGTGTGCTTTACCGACCCGGAACTGGTGGTGGTCGGCAAGACCCCGGACGAAGCCAAGGCGGCAGGCCTGGACTGCATCGTGTCGAGCTTCCCGTTCGCCGCCAATGGCCGGGCCATGACCCTGGAATCAAAAACCGGCTTCGTGCGGGTGGTAGCGCGCCGCGACAATCACCTGATTGTCGGCTGGCAGGCAGTGGGGGTTGGCGTGTCCGAGCTGTCCACGGCGTTTGGCCTGAGCCTGGAAATGGGCGCCCGCCTGGAAGATGTGGCCGGCACCATTCATGCCCATCCAACCTTGGGCGAAGCGGTGCAGGAAGCAGCCCTGCGGGCCTTGGGGCATGCCCTGCACCTGTAAAAAGCCACACACAACCCTGTAGGAGCGAGCTTGTTCGCGAAAAACTCAAGGGCACCGCGTTTATTTTGGTTATACGCGTTATCGTTGACGATTCTCGCGAGCAAGCTCGCTCCTACAGGAACCGCATGCAACTGGAAGACCAGCAGCGGAATGAAGTATTGTTGCGCCCATCCGGAAATAAACCGAAAGCCTGCCTTCGACCAGGCGGTTGCAAAGAGATAGAGGGTGTCATGAGTAACGAAAGCATCAATTGGGACAAATTGGGTTTTGACTACATCAAGACCGACAAGCGCTTCCTCCAGACCTGGAAAGACGGCGCCTGGCAAGAAGGCACCCTGACCGACGACAACGTGCTGCACATCAGCGAGGGCTCCACTGCCCTGCACTACGGCCAGCAGTGCTTTGAAGGCCTCAAGGCCTATCGCTGCAAGGACGGCTCGATCAACCTGTTCCGCCCGGACCAGAACGCCGCCCGCATGCAGCGCAGTTGCGGCCGCTTGCTGATGCCACAAGTGCCGACCGAAGCCTTTATCGAAGCCTGCAAGGAAGTGGTCCGCGCCAACGAGCATTTCATCCCGCCGTACGGCACCGGCGGCGCGCTGTACCTGCGCCCGTTCGTGATCGGCACCGGTGACAACATCGGCGTGCGTACCGCGCCCGAGTTCATCTTCTCGATCTTCTGCATCCCGGTCGGCGCCTACTTCAAGGGCGGCCTGACCCCGCACAACTTCCTGATCTCCGGCTACGACCGCGCCGCGCCAAACGGCACCGGCGCCGCCAAGGTCGGTGGCAACTACGCGGCCAGCCTGATGCCCGGCTCCCTGGCGAAAAAAGCCAACTTTGCCGACTGCATCTACCTGGACCCGGCCACCCACTCGAAAATCGAAGAAGTCGGCTCGGCCAACTTCTTCGGGATCACCCACGACAACAAGTTCGTCACCCCGAACTCGCCGTCGGTACTGCCAGGCATCACCCGCCTGTCGCTGATCGAGCTGGCCAAGACCCGCCTGGGCCTGGAAGTGGTTGAAGGTGATGTGCTGATCGACAAACTGGCAGACTTCAAGGAAGCCGGCGCCTGTGGTACCGCTGCCGTGATCACGCCGATTGGCGGCATTGAGTACAAAGACAAGCTGCACGTGTTCTACAGCGAAAAAGACGTCGGCCCGGTCACCCAGAAGCTCTACAAAGAGCTGACCGGTGTGCAGTCCGGTGATGTCGAAGCGCCAGCGGGCTGGATCGTCAAGGTCTAAGCCAACACTGATTGCAGGAGCCGGTTTGTGTGGGAGCGGGCTTGCTCGCGAATGCGGTGGGTCAGTCACTGATGATGTTGACTGACCCACCGCATTCGCGAGCAAGCCCGCTCCCACATTTGTTTTGGGGTGACTTCAGGGTTTGGGGAGATTCTGCGCAATCTTCTTGCCCATGCTGATCCTCGGTTCCACGCCATACCCCAGCGCTTCGTAGAACCCCACCACCGTATCGTTGCCCAGATTGATCTGCAGGTTGATCTTCAGGCAGCCCAGGGCGATCAACGCCTGCTCCCCATGCCGCACCAATGACGCGCCCAGGCCCTGGCGGCGATAGTCGGGATGCACGGCCACCGAATACAACCAGCCACGATGCCCGTCGTAACCGGCCATCAAGGTACCGATCACCGCCGTCTTATCGGTAGCGACAAAAAACAGCCCATCGTCGACCGCCAGCTTTTTATCAATCGCCAGTTCCGGCCGGTTGTGTGGCGTGTCATAACCAAACGCTTGCTGCCACAGCGCTGCCACCTGGGCACGGTGCTGGCGGTCGCGATAGACGCCGATGGGATGGCGTGACGACAATACCTTCTCCATCACCAGCGTGCGCTCGTTGCCGTGATACACATCGCGCACGGTATGAAACCCCAGCCTGGTATAGAACGGCTCGGCGGTGAGGGACGACGGTACGCTCAGCACCGTGACCCCAGCTTCACGGGCCCGCTGTTCGATATCGACCATCAGTTGGCGGCCGATGCCCTGCCCTTGCAGTGCCGGGTTGACGAACACCGAACGCACGACATTGGTATCAAGGGCGGCGGTCGCGACGATTTGCTGATCCTGGAGTGCAACCAGCACGGTGCGCCGCGTGAGCAATTGCAGGACCGCCTGCGGCGTGAAGTTGCTCGCCACCCGGGCAATCACGTCCGCCGGGTAATCGCCGGCGTTGCTGCTGTGCAGGGCGGCAAGGATGACCTGGCTGATGCCTTCGGCATCCGAGGCTTGAGCAAGGCGAACGGCGGTAGACATGACTCCTCCTGACGGACGACGTTACGACAGCCACCACAATACCTATGTGTGGGCTTGTGTGGGAGCTCCCACATTTTGAGCGGCGCTCGACGCTACAGCCGATTCGGCTGCCTCACCCCTCTTTTCAGCTTTCCCGGCTGAGGCGCGACCTTGTTTCAGCCGGGATTCTGCAACCAGAGCGCACACAATAGCCTCAATGCCCAACCTCATGGACTCGTGCCCCCATGCAAACCACCAATACCGTCTTGATGATCCGCCCGGCACACTTTGCCTTTAACCCGGACACCGCGATCAACAACCGCTTCCAGCGCGCGCCCGCCGATCCCCAGGCCGCACAGCACAAAGCGCTGGAAGAGTTCGACGGTTACGTCGACACCCTGCGCAAGCATGGCGTGGAAGTGCTGGTGGTACAGGACACCCCCGCGCCCCACACTCCGGATTCGATCTTCCCCAACAACTGGTGGAGCAGCCACGCCGACGGCAGCCTGGTGCTGTACCCGATGGAAGGACAGAACCGCCGCCTGGAACGCAACAAAGGCGTGCTGCAAGTGCTGGAGCAACGCTTCGCAATCAAAGGCACCATCGACTTCAGCCACCTCGAACAACAGAACATGTTCCTCGAAGGCACCGGCAGCATGGTCCTCGACCGCCAGCATCGCATCAGCTATGCCTGCCATTCCGGGCGCACCCACCATGACGCCCTGCGCCAGTTCGCCGAGCGCCTGGACTATCAGGTCTGCGCCTTCCATGCCGTCGACCGTCATCACGCGCCGATCTATCACAGCAACGTGATGATGAGCGTGGGCCGCGACCTGTCGGTGGTGTGCCTGCAAGCGTTGCCCGAAGAGCACGAACGCCAGGGCCTGGAACGCTCCCTGCGCGATACCGGCAAGGACATCCTGCCCCTGGACTTCGACCAATTGGAAGCCTTCGCCGGCAACATGCTGGAAGTCCACGACCGCGACGGCCAGCCGCTATTGGTGATGTCCAACAGCGCCTGGCAATCGCTCAAGCCCGCGCAGCGCCAGCATGTGGAGCGCCATACCCACCCGGTGGTGGTGAATATCGACAATATCGAACGCATCGGCGGCGGCAGTGCCCGCTGCATGTTGGCCGAAGTGCATCTGCCGGCCCGCGCCTCATTCCAATAAGGAGTTTTTCCATGACCCGTTATATCGACGTCAACGACCTCAGCTACCTGGTATCGCAAAAGGGCCTGCAAACCTGCATCACCGAGATGGCCGAGTACATCCGCGCCGACTACCTGCGCTGGAATGACTTTGAGAAATGCGCACGCCTGGCCAACCACTCGCCCGAGGGTGTGATCGAACTGATGCCGGTCTCGGATGCTTCGCTGTATGCCTTCAAATACGTCAATGGCCACCCGAAAAACACCCAGAGCGGCATGCTCACCGTCATGGCCTTTGGCGCCCTGGGGGATGTGGATACGGGCAAACCGGTATTGCTCAGCGAGATGACCCTGACCACCGCGATTCGCACCGCCGCCACCTCGGCCCTGGTCGCGCGCTACCTGGCCCGCGACAACAGCCGCAGCATGGCGCTGATCGGCAACGGCTCGCAAAGTGAATTCCAGGCCCTGGCGTTCCACGCCATGCTCGGGATCACAGAAATCCGCCTGTTCGATATCGACGCCAAGGCCATGGCCAAACTGGCAAACAATCTCAAGGCCTTCCCGGCGATCAAGGTGATCCTGGCCGGCAGCGTGGCCGAAGCGGTCAAAGGCGCCGATATCGTCACCACCGTCACCGCCGACAAGGCCTACGCCACCATCCTCACCGACGAGATGATCGAGCCGGGCATGCACCTCAATGCCGTCGGCGGCGACTGCCCCGGCAAGACCGAGCTGGACCGCCGTATCGTCGAGCGCGCGCGGGTGATCGTCGAGTACGAACCACAAAGCCGTATCGAGGGCGAAATCCAGCATATGCCCGAGGATTCGCCAGTCACCGAGCTGTGGCAAGTGATCAACGGCCAGAAGCCGGGCCGGGAAAACGCACGCCAGGTCACCCTGTTCGACTCGGTGGGTTTTGCCCTCGAAGACTACTCGGCCCTGCGTTATGTGCTGGACGTGGCCAAGGCCCTCGACGTGGGCAGCGAGCTGGAGTTGGTGCCAGACCTGGCCGACCCCAAGGACCTGTTCGCACGCCTGGCGCAGCAACCAGCCGCACAGCATAAAAAGCGCGCCTGAAACCGCTCTGGCCTGCTGCTTTGCGCAAGTAGCAGGCCGAGATAGGCGGTTTGAAAAGCCGATATACCGGGTCTTGCAGCCGATTCCGCTGCCGCCCGCGTTTTAACAGCGTATTCCGCATGCCAACACCCCGGTAAACGACACAAAAAACGCACCACCATGAAGCATTCTGAGCGCGACCAAAGAGTCAGCAAATGAATGCATGCAGCACCCTTTCTACTGCCCTGACATCAATTACAAAATATAGGGAAAACACCATGACTCCGCTCCGATCACTCATCGCCGCGCTGCTCCTGCCTTTGTGCGCCACCGCCGTCCAGGCCCAGGAATGGAAAGAAATCCGTTTCGGCGTGTTCCCCGAGTACCCACCCTTTGAATCCGTGGCCGCCGATGGCAGCCTGCAAGGTTTCGACATTGAACTGGGCAACGCCATCTGCGCCAAGCTCGAAGTCAAATGCACCTGGGTCCACAACGAATTCGACGGTATGATCCCGGCGCTGCGTGCGCGCAAGTTCGACGCCATCATGTCCTCCATGGCCGTGACCCCGGCCCGGCAAAAACAGATCGACTTCAGCGACCGCCTGTTCCTCAGCCCCACCTCGGTGATCACCCGCAAGGGCGCCGGCTTCGGCGACACCCCGGAATCGCTCAAAGGCAAGCAGGTCGGTGTACTTCAGGGCTCGCTGCAGGAAGCCTACGCCCGCGCGCACCTGGCCAAGCTCGGCGCCCAGGTCAAGGCGTATCAGTCCCAGGACCAGAACTATGCCGACCTGCAAAACGGTCGCCTCGACGCGACGCTGACCGACAAACTCGAAGCCCAGCTCAACTTCCTGTCCAAGCCTGAAGGCGCCGACTACCAGTCCGGCCCGGCCTTCAAGGATCCGACCTTGCCGCTGGACATTGCCATGGGCCTGCGCAAGAACGACCAGGAGCTACTGGCGCTGATCAACAAGGGCATTGCTGCCATCCAGGCTGATGGTACTTACGCGCTGATCCAGAAGAAGTACTTCGGCGACGACGATATCTACCACGAATAACGTCCTCAAATCGCCTCCCCCTGTAGGAGCGAGCTTGCTCGCGAAAAACGTCAACGATAACGCGTAAAACCAGATTAAACGCGGTGCCCTTGAGTTCTTCGCGAGCAAGCTCGCTCCTACAAAAGGGAAACCGTGCCCATCGAGATCTCCCTCCATGAATGAACTCCTCAACCTGCAAGGCTTCGGCCCGCTGCTGGCCCAGGGCGCCTGGATGACCATCAAACTGGCGTTCCTGGCGCTGGTGCTGAGCCTGGCCCTGGGCCTGATCGCTGCGGGTGCCAAGCTGTCCAGCCACAAACTGCTGCGTATCCCGGCCACGCTCTACACCACCTTGATCCGCAGTGTGCCGGACCTGGTGCTGATCCTGCTGATCTTCTACAGCCTGCAACTGTGGCTCAATGACCTGACCGAAATGCTCGGCTGGAACTACTTCGAAATCGATCCGTTCACTGCCGGCGTGATCACCCTGGGCTTTATCTACGGGGCATATTTCACCGAAAACTTTCGCGGCGCGATGCTCAGTGTGCCCGTGGGCCAACTGGAAGCGGCAACCGCCTACGGCTTGAGTCGCTGGCAGCGCTTCAGGCTGGTGATGTTCCCGCAATTGATGCGCTTTGCGCTGCCGGGGTTGGGCAATAACTGGCTGGTGCTGCTCAAGTCCACGGCGCTGGTGTCGATCATCGGCCTGGCAGACCTGGTCAAGGCCGCGCAGAACGCCGGCAAGACCACCAATGACCCGCTGTACTTCCTGATCCTCGCGGGCTTGGTGTACCTGTTGATCACCACCCTCTCCAACCGCATCTTCAAACGCCTGGAACGGCGCTACAACGTCGGCATCAAGGGGCTCGTGCGATGATTGAACTGATCCAGCAATACGGCCTGGCGTACCTGTGGACCGATGGCTCGGGCTTTTCCGGGGTGGCCATGACCTTGTGGCTGTTTATTGTGTCGGTGATCCTCGGGTTTTTCCTGTCGATCCCGCTGGCGATTGCCCGCGTCAGCGAGCACTTCTGGCTACGCTGGCCGGTGGAGGTCTACACCTACCTGTTTCGCGGCACGCCGCTGTATATCCAATTGCTCATTTGCTACACCGGCCTGTACAGCCTGGAAATGGTGCAGGACAACGCCCTGCTCAATCAGTTTTTCCGCAACGCGCTGAACTGCACGCTGCTGGCGTTTGTACTCAATACCTGTGCCTACACCGTGGAGATCTTCGCCGGGGCCATTCGCAATATTCCCCATGGCGAGGTTGAAGCCGCGCGGGCCTATGGCCTGCACGGCTGGCGGATGAACCTGTTCGTGGTGATTCCCGCTGCACTGCGCCGCGCGTTGCCGGCCTACAGCAACGAAATGATCCTGATGCTGCACGCCACGTCCCTGGCGTTTACCGCAACCATCGCCGACATCCTCAAGGTGGCCCGCGATGCCAATGCCGAGACGTTCATGACGTTCCAGGCTTTCGGCATTGCCGCGCTGCTGTACATGCTGCTGTCCTTTGCATTGGTGGGCCTGTTCCGACTGGCCGAACGACGCTGGATGCGCTTTCTTGTCCCGACCCGAGGCTAACCCATGAACCAGTCCGCACAGGCCCTGGCCGCTCACCCTGCTGACCTTGCCGTCTCCCGCCCGACGGCTGTTGCGGCCAGCGCCAGCGTCAAGCTCAAGGTCCAAGACCTGCATAAAAGCTACGGCGAGCATGAAGTGCTCAAGGGCGTTTCGCTCAACGCCAGCAAGGGCGATGTGATCAGCCTGATCGGTGCCAGCGGCTCCGGCAAAAGCACCCTGCTGCGCTGCATCAACTTCCTCGAACAACCCGACGCCGGGGTGATTACCCTGGATGGCATCAGCATTGAAATGCGCCGGGGCCGCGCCGGCGTACAGGCGCCGCACCAGGCACAACTGCAGAACCTGCGTACGCGCCTGGCCATGGTGTTCCAGCACTTCAACCTGTGGAGCCACATGACGGTACTGGAAAACATCTGCATGGCGCCGCGCCGGGTGCTGGGCGTGAGTGCCGCCGAAGCGGAAAAACGCGCGCGGATGTACCTGGACAAAGTCGGCCTGCCGGGCCGGGTCGCTGATCAATACCCGGCGTTTCTCTCCGGTGGCCAGCAACAGCGGGTGGCTATCGCGCGGGCCCTGGCCATGGAGCCGGAGATTATCCTGTTCGACGAACCGACCTCGGCGCTGGATCCAGAGCTTGTAGGAGAAGTCCTCAAAGTCATACAGACGTTGGCCGAGGAAGGTCGTACCATGCTCATGGTCACCCACGAAATGGGCTTCGCCCGGCAAGTCTCCAGCCAGGTGTTGTTCCTGCACCAGGGCCGCGTCGAAGAGCAAGGCAGTGCCGAGATCCTCGACCATCCCAACAGCGAACGCTTGCAGCAATTTCTCTCCAACCGCTTGAAGTGAATACAGAATCGACCATGGATACCAAGGCCAACGGACCCCACTCCTCCCCTGCGCTGGATCGCATTGATGAAGCCATCATCGATGTCCTGCGCCATCAGGGGCGTATCACCTACGAAAAGCTCTCTTCGCTGGTGCATCTGACGCCCAGGCCCTGCCTGGAACGGGTGCGCAAGCTGGAACGACGCGGGGTGATTCGTGGCTATGGCGCGATCATCGATGTGCAGATGGTCTCGCCGGGGTTGTCGCTGCTGGTGCTGGTGGCCCTGTCCAACCAGAGCGGGCGCTCGGCGCAAAAGGCCTTCGAAGCCTGCGTCAAGGCGTGCCCGCAGGTGTTCGAATGCCAGTTGATCAGCGGGCCGTTCGACTACAGCCTGCGCATGCGTTGCCGGGACATGGAGCACTACCGCGTGTTGACGGAAACCTGGTTGAACAATGACGAGCTGCACATTGATAAATTGGTGGCACATCCGGAGTTGGCGGTGGTGAAAAACACCGCGACTGAGTTGGCCTAATCACCACCCCCTGACACAACAGAGATCAACTGTGGGAGCAAGCCAGCTCCCACACAAGCCCGCTCCCACATTTAACTGTGCCCGCTTGATATTTTCTTACCTCGCCGAGCCGCCACGAGGCTCGCCTGTCCATCCCGCTGCTTCCCCGTCCGCGCCTCGCTGATCAACCCCGGTATCAACTTGCCCTCCGGCAGATTCTTCCAGAACCGGCTCGGCAAGTGCCCTTCCATGACCTTGGGATTCAACCGCGCCGGGTTGAAGATATGGCTGTAGTAGGTCAGCCACATGGCACTGTGTGGATCCTCGACATTCCGTGCCAATTGCTGCCATTGCTCCGGGCACTGGCGTTGATGAATCAACTGCTCACCGTCGTAATACACCCCATCCAGTGGCGTGGCGATCATCCAGCGATGACGGCCCATGCGCCCGACAAAGTGCTGGCTGGCGCTGTGCAGGATATCGTGGGCCGGCTCATGCCACGCCACGTACTCCGGCATCTGCGGGCCCACTGCCGCCGGCAGGGCGATAAAGCGCACAAACGCATGCAGGTGGTGGGCTTCGCGTCGTACCTGCTTGATCCGTCGTTGCAGTTCGCTGCCCAGTTGATCCCCCGCCATCATCGCCGTGCGGTCGCCATGGCTGACACGCCACAGCACTTCGTACAGCAGGCTCCAGCGTTGTTCGCCGTGGTAACAGGCGGCACTTTCCAGCAGCTCCAGCAGGGCCTTGGGAATACGCGCCTGGAACGGGCCATTGTGGGTCGGATAGTGCTCATCGGTGGCGAACAGGTCGGCCACTTCCACTTCGCCCCAACTCACATGGCTGGGGTCGATCTGATGGCTGAGCAACCAGCGCGCCTGCTCGCGCCAGGTGCTGAACAGGTTGTCGCACTCCAGGCTGATCATCCCCATAACCCCATCTGTTGCGGTTGCGGACGATCACGCAGTTGCTCGCGCAACAGCACGCTGGTGCTTTCGGCCTGCTGGGGATGGTAGTCACTGGTGATGAAAAACGGCTTGGCCTTGGTCAGCACGCAGCGCATGCGCGCCAGGTCCTCAAAGCGGATCTTGCGTTGCCGGCGCAGTTCCACCAGACGCTCGGTGGTGCGCAGGCCAATCCCCGGGATACGCGCGATCAAGGTCGCCTCGGCACGGTTCAGGTCCAGCGGGAACACCTCGCGATGCTCCAGGGCCCAGGCCAGCTTGGGGTCGATATCCAGCGCCAGATCCCCCGGCCCCGCGAACAGTTCATTGGCGCGAAAACCATAACTGCGCAGCAGGAAATCCGCTTGATACAAGCGGTGCTCACGCATCAACGGCGGCGCCGCCAGAGGCACGCTTTTCGGGCTATTGGGAATCGGGCTGAACGCCGAGTAATAGACCCGGCGCAACTTGAAGTTGCCATACAACGCCTCGGCGCCGTGGAGGATGGTGCTGTCGTCCGTGTCATCGGCACCGACAATCATCTGCGTGCTTTGCCCCGCTGGCGCAAAACGCGGTGCACGGGGTTCGTTGAGCACGGTTTGCTCGCCGGTGAAAATCGTCTGCATCGCCTGCTTGATCGAGCCGATCTGCTTTTCCGGCGCCAGGATCTGCAGGCTTTTATCGGTGGGCAGTTCAATGTTCACGCTCAAGCGATCGGCGTAACGCCCGGCCTCGGCAATCAATGCAGGATCCGCTTCGGGAATGGTCTTGAGGTGGATATAACCGCGAAAGTCATGCACCTCGCGCAGCAACTTGGCGACCCGTACCAGTTGCTCCATGGTGTAGTCCGCCGAACGGATGATCCCCGAACTGAGAAACAACCCGCTGACACAATTACGCCGATAGAAGTCCAGGGTCAGCGTCACCACCTCCTCCGGGCTGAACCGCGCACGGGGCACGTCGCTGGAGCGGCGGTTGACGCAGTATTGGCAGTCGTAGAGGCAGAAATTGGTCAGCAATACCTTGAGCAACGACACACAGCGCCCGTCCGGGGTGTAGCTGTGACAGATGCCCATGCCGTCGGTCGAGCCCAGCCCCGCCTTGCCCTCGGAACTGCGCTTGGGCGCACCGCTGCTGGCGCATGACGCGTCGTACTTGGCGGCATCGGCGAGGATGCTGAGTTTTTCGATCAACTGCATGGCGGGCTACCGAATACTGTATTTTTATACAGTATCAGCAGCAGCACCCGCCATTCAAGGGGAGACAGGCGAACGGTAGGACAAATCACTGTAGGAGTCGGGTCTTGGACCTTCAATCATCGCGCGTCAGCACTTCCAGCAACTCGATCTCAAAATGCAGATTGCTATGGGGCTTTATATGCGCACCCATCGCCCGCTCGCCATAGGCCAGATGCGCCGGTACAAACAGCTTGCGCACACCACCGACCTGCATGCCCATCAAGCCCTGGTCGCAACCTTTTCATATATGACACAAGGAATCAGCCCTTCGCGTGCGACTCCAACTCAAGGAAGTACTGACGGCCCAGCGGAGTGAGGTCAGCATATTGACCACCGTAAGAACCACGGACGGCGCAAACAAGTCCCACTCCGGTAAGGTGATCTAGGGCATTGTGCGTTGCGATTCTTGATAGACCAGAGTTTTTACGCACTTCGTCGAACCCAAACTGACAACCCTGTTGGATAGCGTTTCCCACAACAAGGAACACAAGGTTCTGGTCATCCGTTAGGGGCGCCCCCTTCTCAGATGCAAAGTCCACAGGCTCAACCTTCTCATACCGGGCATAAACCAGTGCTACAACGGGCCACATAAGCAGCACCATCAGTACGAGCACGAGCGTCACCACCCAGAACGGGAGAGAAACGTCTCTCACAAACCAACTGCCAACGCTCTGCATCCAGCTCCACAGCCCTAAAATTGCGGGACTGAAAAACGACAAGTTCAATTGAGACTCGACCCATTTCGTTATCGGTACTGCCGCTACCGTACCGAGCACCCACCACAAAACTCTCTTCACCGTCTTCGCCCTGTCACCAACTGATATGCCGGATGTTACCAGAGCCCCCAGAGCGACGGCAGACTGCGTACAGCCAAGGCGCCACAGCGGCACAGAAGCTAACAGCGATATCCAAACTCCCAATGCTTCCCGAAGTTCCGGAATCTGTGCAGGAGACATCTGAGTAAAGTTGTTTTTGCGGGAAGCCCTATAACCCAACGACAACACGCCCACGCAGAGAATCTGCATACACCAACCCAGTCAAACATGCAACTCTTACCTTGACAAACAGCCTCTTTTCGCTTATAATACTCACATACAGGAACATTTTATTTTTCAGCTGCTCGTTGTTCGGGCTGCTTCTGATTTTACCTCTCCTCCATTATTACGCTCTTGTCGCGTTTGTGGTGCGAGTCATGCTTATGATGGCTCATCTACTCCTCCTGAGATTTATTCAGACTGCCAATCGCGGACCGTTTCCCCGCGACCTCGCATTCTATCCAGTAATGTTGGCATTCCCACTGGTACATCAGCTCTAACGAACTCCTCTTCGTTTTTTTCAATTGGCCGCCGCTGTCGGTGATGGAAACAGCAAATCATTCAATTAGCGTTGACATTGGAAGTGGCCCTTGAGGCCATTTTCTTTATTCCGTCGCCGTTATTCTCACATTCAAATACTCAACAAGGAGGCCGAATGGCTCTAATCCTCGTACGCCCCTGCGTCATCTGCGGGGCGCCTATGAAAACGCAACGCGCTTCAAAGCAGACATGCTCGCACCGTTGTTACATGCAGCTCTACCGATCCAAGCAGGACAAACATACCAGCGATACAGGAGAAGAAAATGGAGCTCAATGAAGAAACAGGCCAGTTTGAATGGCCAGAGCAATCTACAACAGATGCCTTCGAAGAGAGCAAAGCAATCGTTGAGCAATACCTATCCCTGCTACTACAACAATCCAACCATAAGGAAAACGACTAATGTCCGTACTGAAAACCTTTGACAAGGCCGCTCTGCAAATCCTGAAAGACAATGCCACCAAGTTTTATGATGGCGGCTTTGCGGATGAATTCGCAGTTCCTTCTACACGCTCCACAGTGAGTCAGATTGGTGTGATGGTGCAAGGCCTTCCCGCAGCGTTTAAACGCCGTGACGAACTTCTAGTTGCTGGGTACTCCCACAGCGACGTTCCACCTTTACAGATTGGGGCCTATTTCACCTTTTATGTTAAGAAGCCACAAGCCGAGCAGAAAGCTGACTTAAAAGCAATCCATGCTCAAGTTGAGCTTGACTACCGTGCTGGTCTTGAACGTGAGAATGAAGCAGTTGTCTCCCGCCAAGTGAGGCTAGAACAGGAAAATATTCAACATCAAGTTGAAAGGGAATTGGCAGCAGAGCGAGAAGCCCAGCGCCTAGCCATCGAAACACGAATTCGTGCGGAGTTATCAAGATGAGAGCAAATACCCAAGCTTCACATAGTCAAACAAGCCTCGACTTGCAGCTGAAACTGGACAACATGACCGCTGCTTTTCAGTTGCTGGCCGAACAGTACAATGAAGCCGTCCGACTTCTTGATATTTCAACTACCGCACTTGAAGGGCTGACGATAGCCATAGTGGAAGGCACTCAATGAAACTGACAAAAGCACAAAATCAATTCTTCTCTTGTTTTGTTGAGGATGCTACTCGCTCGACATTGCAAGGCGTCCGAACACCAGAAGAAGTTGATAAATTTATCACTGATACCGATCTATCGCCATTGGTGCAGGAGTACGCAGAGTCGTTATTGAAGCAAGTTGACTTTTCCACCTTGAAGCGAGTTGATCGTTTCTTGCGAAGCGACGAGTACTTAACAGTTATGGCTGCCATCGAAAAAACATTAACCCAAGTGGCACGGAGCGCAGATGAGACTACCTGAATACATTCAAAATATCAGTGACGGCGGGCCAGCCTTTTTGGTTCACTGCCTGATGGGTAGTATCAACATCCGTCTATTAGCTAGTGCGATGCGTGGGTACGTCAACCACAACGCAGGGTGCGCCTATCAGTATCGCTACTTCTGGTTCGCAACCGAGGTTGGTTTGGTTGTCGCAGTCTCCGGCGATAGGAAGGCCGTCGAAGCGTTAGACGAGTTCTTCTCAACGCCCCAGCCTACATACGGCGAGTCAGAGCTCCAGTACAAGGGCAACGGTCCGAGAGCGTTCCTACGCGTCTTGAATTCGTTCCGTAGAGCCTACATCGGGTTAAATCGCCAACGCTCCTACGGTGGTTCCGTGCTACCCAAGGGGGAACCAGCATGATGGCTCAGGAAATTACAAGGCTCTCGGGCAAGCTGGTGTTTAACGTCGATATGCGTCAGATGCTGGCCTTTGAGCGGAAGCTTGTAGGCCTACAACGCCGCCTACAAGAGTTCGGGAAGGCGGCAAACAAGAAACTGAAACTGGACGTGTCCGCAAATGCAGGAAATCTACAGAAGCAACTGAAACAGAATACTGCTCTATCGAAAGCGCAGTTCGCGGCTCAGATGCAATCCAGCAAATTTACTCTTGCGACTGAGAAAGCTCGTACTGCCCTTTCGATAGAACAGACGAAGCAAGCCCTCAAGCAATCTCAAGTCGCCAAGGCGGCTCAACAACACAGCATGCGAGCCGAGGTACACGCTCAACGTATGCAGCGTGAGAGAGCAACTACAGCCGCCGCTGAGGCTCGTTCACGTACAGCTCTAGGTCGTGCAGAGGCATATGCTCAACAACTGCATGAGAAGCGTCATAAGGCCGCACAGAGACAAGCTCAACGTGCTTCGTATCAACGCTCAACAGGCAGTGTTCACCGTGGTGGTCATGGCCTAGGCGGAATGGCCGGACGTATGTCCATGATGCCCTCTATAGGGCCTGTATTCGGTTTAGGGAGTGCCGCCGCTGGCGCCACAGTCGCTATCGGTGCAATGGCTGCCGCAGCTATAGCCGCCTCTCTGGCCTTTGCTGCTAGTGCCGAGAAAACATCTAACGCACGAGACACCCGAATGGCTTCCTTCACCGCAGCCGCAGGCAGCAAAGAAGGTGGGGCCAGAATGGAAAAGAGCTACCAGAGCCTTGCCGATTTCCTAGGTTTGAATGCCAAGGAAGGTGGTCGAGATTACGCCAAGTTGACTGGAGCATTTGCAAAACGCATGGGCGTGGACAAGGCCGAAGACACATCTCGTGGAATCATGTCGTTCGGTAAGTCTCAAGGCATGTCGCAAGAGGACATGTCCAACATGAACCGAGGGATCATTCAGGCTCTGGGCAAAAATCAGCTCTACAGCGAAGAGTGGACAGGTCAAATCTCCGAGCATATGGGGGCCAGCGCCAACCAGTACGGTGCTGAGGCGTGGCAACGAACAATCAAGGGAAATCTGAAAGGTGACGCTGCCGAGAAAGCGTTCTCCGACGCCCGTGAAAAGAAGCTCATCAAGGGGAGCAAGGTTGTTACAGCGTTCTTTGAAAACCTTGGCGCGATCATGAAGCAGCATGCCAATGATGGTGGAGCCCTGGACGTGGCTCGTAACACGCAAGAATCCCGCACCAACCGATTCAGCAACCAACTTGATAATCAGATGGTGCAAGCCTACGAGTCGAATAACGGTAAGTTGAAAGCAGCCACTGGCGACTATGCTGCTGCGAAGCTGGAACTCTTGAAGTCTCTCGGCCCGCAGTTCGACCAATTCGGCAGCTTTACCGCAGATACGCTGGATAGTCTGACCAGAATTCTAAAGCTCACTAAGGAGCTGGTAGACACGCTGAATAGTCCTGATCCGAAAGCCATGGAGCGGTATTTCAGTCCTGAGTCCATCGAGAAATTCAAACAAGCATGGGACACCTTCGGTGACTCTATGACCAATCACTTCGGCACATTGAAGAGACTCTGGCAGAGTATTTTCGGCGAAGACAGTTCACGCGATATTTTGTCGTTCCTGTTGAGCCGTATCAGCGACGTCCTCAATTTGGCAAGCGCAGCTTTTAGTGTTCTAGATGCTGCCATCGAAAAGATTCGTGCTGTCCTAATTGCGGCAGGTATGTTGAAGCCTGATGCAGAGCAAAAGAAAATTTCCGAGGTTAAAGCCGAAACAGCCGCTCCGCAAAATGGCAATCAGTATATGACTAGGAAGCCTCTGCCCGGTCATGAGTGGGATACGCCAGATCCTTTGGGTGGTGCAAGCCTTAGTGCAACAGTCGTGCAAAATGCAGCAGACAGCTTGCAGCAGCGTATCTCGGCAATACACATGCCTCAAGTGAATATGCCTAATTACTACAATACTCCATCAGTGGAGCAGGGCAAAACGCTTTCGCATCCTGAGTTTGACTATGACCAATTAGCGTCACTGATTAGTGGTGCCAACACCAATTTAGGTGGCTTGGCTCCGGTCGAAGTGAAGTTGGAAATGAACTTTCATGGTGTTACTCAAGCATCCGAAATCATTCGAACTGCGGAATATGAAATTACGGATATTGCTCGCAGAACATTCGGCGAGCAAATCAGCCGAGCAAACGCAGGATTGAAAGAAATTAAATGATGGATGGCCTTCGGGCCATTTGTTCCCACAAACATAAATAGGATTATGCCAATGCACATCGGCAAGACGCCGCTTGCCCTCTGTTTGACATGGGTGCTGATTTTGATACTTCACTTTGGCCAAGAAGCTGAGATTGAATCGGTCAGCGCTCATTCAATTGACTTAAATCGACAAACATACAACCAACTCCAGCTAGAGCGCTCACAAGAAAGAGTATTAAACGAAGAGCAGACACAAAGAATAGTTTCCATTGAAATTATCCGAGCAACATCCAGTAATCCGAACACACAAATCCATACAGGAGAGCCCAAATGAAATCTTTCACTTGCCGGTATTGCGGACACGTTTTCTTCTCTACGAAGTTTAAACCTTTTTGCAATCCAGCGTGCCGTCATGCGGCAACAGATATAGACCCGCTCAGTAAAAAATCCAATAGACCAGTTAACCCAGAGGGAACTACAAATGAAACCAGCTACAACCAAAGCAGCCGCTAAACGCCAACCAACCTGCCCTGAGTGCAAAAAGCGTTTCCGCACCATGAGTAGAACAAAGAAGTTTTGCAGTGCTCTGTGCAGTCAAAGCTTTCGCAACGAAGCACGCCGAGTGAAATACCTGTTCAACGCCACAAACTCTCCTTTCTTCCAAGAGCTAGCTCGTCAAGCTGTCCGTGCCAGAACACTGCTAATCTACAAAGACTTCTCGCAGGATCAACTGGAGGCACTTTATGACGTGTATGCCGCCTGCCAGAAAATGAATGGTTATGGCCTAAGAAAAGAATACGGTGAAGCTCAGTTTGAAATTAGCCACATCGCACCAGTCCGTGGGAAAGCCTCTATCGGTCTATTCCGTGCTGACAATCTTGTAATTGTTCCAATGGCATTAAACCGTGCTCACGGCACTAAACACTTCGCTGGTGGTGCGTCACTACCTATTACTGATCTATCTTCGCGCTTCGCCCTGGAGAAGGAAGCTAACCACGCTGACGTGATTCAACGCATCATCGAGCTGATTGGCGAGAAGGCTGTCATGGCTGTCGTCAAGTCGAAGAAAATTCAACCGTCTAAGCGACAGGCTCTGTACTCGTGGCTAGTCGATAACCTCGACGATGCCAACCCCGATCATGCCAAGCACCTGACTACAATTGAGACGGCATCAGCTCGCGTCCTTGCAGGGATAATGCAAGAGGTGCAAGGCAAAGAAGTTGTGAGCGACTTCCGCGTATTCTTGTCCTTCCACGACGACACCAGTGTTCTGATGAGCGAGTGGGAACGAGTAGGGAACGCGTATCGTCCTGAAATCTTACCCGCCCTTGAACGCCTGCAATTTCTCGACGCCAACACCAACACTCGGTTCCGTTTGAGATTTGATTCTATCGACACGCAGTTGGTTTTCGACATGCTCCACGGCAAACCAGCCTGCACAGTGGATTCTATGATAGACGCTCTGTACGCCAGAGCCCTTGCATCGCCAGTGATGTACCAACCAACCGACGCACTACAGCAAACCATGCAACCAGTTATGCAGGCTCCAGCAGCTCGCAGGTCGGTCACACTGTCCTTTCTTGAAGAACTGGATAGCCAGATGGAGTCTGTAGCCCCTATCGCCCTTGTAGTCGCTAACTCGGTGCCAGTTGAAGAGCCTCACTTCATAATTCGATCATCTCTCTAGGGATGTAATCCGCGTAGTGGAATCAGCCTGTAAGCCACGTAATATAAGGCTTTTAGTGGTATTTCAGTGTGCACATGCGTGCAGTTCCATTGGACGTTTACATCTGCTTGGGGCGGAAGCCTCGGTAGACCCAGCCAAATGAATAGCCAAGTACATACAGACCGGCACACACGCCAGCCCATGCAGCAAGCAGTTTGGCAACGTACCCTAGCTGCCTGTCGATCAGATTTTCTTTGAACTCGTCATATGCTGCCTCAGCTCGCTTGTCGGCTTCGGCAGTGTACTTGCTGGGGAGTCTCAACTCGGGAAGCAGTAAGGATGCTTGGAAACGCTCCTCAGCTTCAGACTCTTCTGTAGGGATGTTCTGCCAGCCAATACCAACAAGCCCTAGCCCGACGATCACTGAAGCAACTGCCCACAATCGTTGCCATCCATTCATTTCCGATTTCCTTGTATGCCGAGTCCACAGCGTGGATCAGTCTGAGGCTCGGGAGCGTTGTAAATCAACCGCCCAAACCTGTCAAAAACCTCGAATAACGCCCTTAAAACCTATGCAGTCTGATTCATCTTTGAAATGACCACCCGTGCAGAACATCTGTAGCCCTGATTCTACGGTGCCTCCATTGTAGGGTTATGTAGCAAAGGCCGCTCCCCGTAGTCGAATTTCAGTTTCTGGCAAAAATCTGCAAGATTTCCTTCCTGATCCACACTCTATGGTCAAAACATCTCATCAAGGACGACTGCCATGTCAGACAACACAGAAGCTCACATAGCGACAGCGGACCTAATGACCTTGCTACTGCATAACCAGCACGCCTTGGCTGCTGCAATCGAAGAGTTGTCCCTGTGGGCTAAATCCAGCGGAGCAAGCGAAGCATATGAAAATGCCATCACTACACTGACAACCCTTGACCAAAATGCAGCTGCCATAACTGCCGGGATTTTCAAACTCCGCCAATCCTGATCCGTTGTGTTCATTTGTGTACACCCTTGAGACCACTCATCTGTGACTACAAAATCTGTATTCAATAGACTTGATTTAGATTGTGAACACATTCAGAATAAAAGCATCTAGACCCAAATGAATACGGAGTGCGGAAATGTCAGAGATTGGTTATGTGCGGGTGTCGTCCGTTGATCAAAACACCGCTCGCCAGTTGGACGGTGTTGCCCTAGAGGAAGTGTTCACTGATCAAGTCAGTGGCGCGACCACGGAACGTCCCGAGCTACAGGCCATGCTCAGGCACGTGCGGAAAGGCGACACAGTTCATGTTCATTCGATTGATCGTCTTGCTCGATCCCTTGAGGACTTACTGTCATTGGTCAAAAGCTTGATTGGACGAGGTGTAGCCATACGCTTTCACAAAGAACAACTTCACTTCACTGGCGATGCGAATCCAATGCAAGAACTGATGCTCTCTTTGCTGGGTAGCGTTGCACAGTTCGAACGAAGCATGATCAAAGAGCGCCAGCGTGAAGGCATAGCAAAGGCTAAAGAGCGCGGTGTCTACACAGGCCGTGCGAAGACGGTGGACGATGAGGCTATCAAAGCCTCCATTGCGTCCGGTGTATCCTACCGTGGCACAGCTAAGGCTCTTGGAGTGAGCCTGAGCACCGTTCAACGCGCAGTGAAGGGCTAAAACGCCGCATCGCTGCTCGGGTGCTACGGCGCCTGAGTGGCAAACGTTATTTTCAGATCTTGGCAGTTTTCATCTGGCTCCCTCGTGCTTGGCTTAGCACCAAGGATAGGTCGCCAGTTTATTTTTCCCAGCTAAAAACCAAACAACTATCAACATGCACCCAAAAATTTCGGCGAGGCTTGGCGATTTTCTGAAACGTCTTGGCTGATCAATTGGTCGAGAAAAATGATGCTACAGTAGTGGCTCATTCATCTCGGAGTGAAGAAAAAATGCCTATCCGTAGAACTGGAAGTTTCGACGTGACTGCTGGCTTAGTCCACCTAACACGAGAAAAACTCGCTGGTTTCCTGAGCGAAGAAGAGCTTGCTCAAACGGAAGTGAAACTCGATGGCGGGAGACTCACATTTAACGCTCCTGATCCTGTGTTGAAGAAAATCACACAGAATCTTGGACAGCCAGCAGGCTGAGACGCTTCACAAAAATTGACCATGCCTGTGGGCTGGCAGCCTGGAGGGAAAAACGTGGGTGAGACGGATACGCCAGATTTCAATAAAGCGCGAGGCTACTTGATCGGCTTTTCAACTGTAGTGCTGCTGTTATGGTATTTCGGTGCGGATCTATCAGCCTTTAAGCTGCTGGGGAACGAGGTCAAGCTCAAGGAAAACGTTCAAAACGTTTGGATGGTCCTTGCCGGTATCAACGCCTATCTATGGGTGAGGCTGTACCAACGAACTCCCGAGGGCAGCTTCCGCTTTGACGTTTCAATGCACGACCTCTATGAAAAGACGCTCATCTCAGTGGTCAAGCATCAGCGCAGAAAAAAGATGCGAGCTCATGTCTTGGAGCTCTTCGAACAATCACCAGGCACTGTTGACGGCGACTTCAAACTCATCAGTTTCAATCCCAAAGGAAGGATGACTCACTACGACAAATCCCCACCAAAAAGCTCAGAGCTTGCAGACAGGCTAGCGATGCTTAGAAAGCTACACAAAACGGCAAGAAATGAAATCTGCTACTCTTTTTATATCCACTACAAAGTAGGTGATAGCGAACACCATTTGAGCGGTGGTCAGACTTACCCTACGACTCCTTCTCTGCTCACAGCGACGCTAGTCAAAGGGTATGTTTTTGCGAGAGGCGTGATCGTGTCGCCTTGGTTCTTTGATCATGTCACCCCTTTTGTTTTGGGTGGTTTGGGCGTCGGTGTTGCTCTGTTTAACTGGTGGCAGATCAACTATCCGCAAGCTTGAGCACAACTATCTTGTCTCGTCAGACACCTCAATTTTGACCTGCAACAGATTCGACATGATTTAGAAGTGATAATCGCTTTTCTTCTGACAGCCTATGAAAAAGCATCAGCAATCTGGCGGTGTCGTCCTCCAGTGCATAGAAGTAGGCCGTTGGTAAGTTCAGCACGTCCGCAATTTGCCTCACAATATTTATATTGGGTTCATGCTTGTCGTTCTCGTACTGATTCATTCGGGCGCTGGCGCTGGCAGGATCGATACCGGCCTCTATTCCTAGACGCTCCTGCGACATTTTCGAGATTTTCCTAGCCTCTCGCAGGCGCTTGCTAAAAATCGACATCTCAATCTGCCCCTCAGTGGAGGCTAAGAGATTCTTAGATTTGCCTTGACCAAACACTAAGACATTCTTAGTATTTCGCTCTTGAGTGGTGTCTGTCTGACCGCTTAACCAACGGACTAAGGATTTTACAATGAAGTGCGCTCGTCTCTTTTTACTGATCCCCCTTCTTGCGGCCCCTCTCACGGCGCCAGCCTCTGGCAAGGTAGTAACCTTGATGGCTGATTCCGTCATCTGCTACAAGCGCGGCGACTGGGAGCAAATGATTGCAGCCGGTACGGATCAGGATGCGCCTGCAATGATGCGTCTTGTTAACTCCGGTAAGTGCCGAACTATCCATAAGGCAACCAAAATCGGCTACCTCGACCCCGCTGGCGGCGGAGAATGGGCGCTGATTGTACTGGAGAGCGGAAAAACAGCGTTTACGTGGGATAGCTTCATCCAGGGGAAGTAATCCGCACAGGTAGAAGTGGCTGAAAGCCTTGCAAGACAAGGCTTTTAGGCCGTCTACAGTGCGCGAGAATGGCAGAATTCAAACGAGCCGTAGTGGCTTATAAGTTCCGATATATACAAAATTTTGTATTTGTGTCGCATTATAAAAGAGCGAAGCGGCCACCGTAGGCAACCCCAGAGTGCTCTGATTTTTTTTGCATGGTAAGACGTAAGCCACTTAGCCCAAGGCTTCCAGAGCCTTACAAGTATCCATTTCTTATCTAGGGCGACGACGTTAGGGGACGGTTCGCTCCTGTTGGATGCGACACCAGCGACTGAACGGCGTCACTGATATTGTTGGTGCAAATCAGCATAGTCAGCTTCATCCCACACCAAATCTGCCGGCTCATCAGACTGGAATGGTTCGTGATATGGATAGCCCGCTTCATCGCCCTTCGATACGAGAATCAACCTCTCTCCTGCAATCAACTTGTACCGATTCTTGCGACGATCTACACCATCGTAACGATACATAGCATTCGAATGCGAGGAAGTGATTTGTCCATTTGCATTCACAGTGATTGAATACCCAACAGTGCGAAGCATCGCAGCCAGTCGCTGACTATCATCTGCCTCAAGCGTCCAGAGCTTGCCCATTTCGTTCCAGCCTTGAGCAGGCGGTGCAACAACAGTTGAACGTAGTATCACCAAAGCGTTCTCTGCCCCCTCACGGGCTTTCTGAGCCTCTTTCAGCTTGGTTGCAAGCTCTGGCATAAAACCAACTGCGTCGACCGTCTGCAACAGGCTAGTCACCCGCCTGCTCAACTCCTGCAACTCAGCTTCACGGGTGACAATTTCTTTGTCATTCACGCCCATCTGTTGTTGCGCAATCGCTTCAAGAGCGGCTTTAACAGATGTGTCCGAGTAGATTTTGTCAAGTACAGGCTTGGGCACGCTGTGTGAATTATCGCACCCAAGCTTTTGCGCTCTTGTGATGCAACGCATCGTATGAGGTGCCCCGTCTTTATTCTGCATAACGTAGCTCTTCCCACATTCACCACAACGCACCAATCCCACAAGAAAATGTTTGGCAGTCTTCTTAGGGCGTTGCGTCTTCATCTTCTCTGCATGCAATTGTGCCTTGTAGAACAATGAAGGCTCGATGATGGAGGGATACACATCATCAATGATTTGATGCTCTGGTGTGTCGGGCTGTGTTTCCCACTTTCCGATGACAGATTTGTTCCTCAACCATCCTCCAACGCCTGGTCCAGAAGCTTTTGCCAGACGCTCAACGCCAGACTCACGCATTCTTTTTGCAACGGCGGCTTTGCCCACACCACTGACATAAAGTTCAAAAGCAGTTTTGATCCAAGGTGCAACATCATCACGGACAGAGCCATCGCTGTTAAGCCATACAGGCGTCATGCGTTTTGGTGTGACGCCGCTCTTCTTGGCTTGCTCTCTCCGTAGCTTGTAGGAGGCTGCCACGCGCTCTGATAGAGCCTGAGAATATCCATGAGCCGCCTGTATCTTCGCAACGAGCAGGAAGATTTGAGCACCGCCTACAGACTCCTTGGTGTAGGTGGTGTTGTCGTCTAGGGTGATGATTGAAACGCCAGCTTGAAGGATTGGTGCAATCACTTGCGTGAGCATATCTAACGCCTGTAATCGGCCGGTACGGTCGATTGCCTCGACCAGCACCACGTCACCGGCCTTGATGACTCCTGCTTCAACAGCTAAGAGAAGCTTCCCGAAGCCACCACCCTCCTTGACGTGCTCCCCGTGAAAGCCGCTCTTCGCGAGATCAGAGAATTTGAGGTCGGTGTTCGAGTAATCAGGATTAGCGGCCAGCCACTCAGCGATCATGGCTTCCTGTCGCTCTACGCTGCTCCCACCCCTCTGGCGCTCGCTAGAGAATCGAACATAAGAAATGGCCTGTTTGGTTGCTTGTCGTTTCATGAAGGGGCGCCCTGTGTCTGCTGCCAAGAATAATAACAGGGGCTAAGTGTCACATACGAAATAGCTGCTCCCAACCTTTAATCACTCGACCGGTACCGATCACACATTGGAACGGCTTGCCCCGCTCCCAGGAAGAGTCAAACACCGTGCCGTCTTCCAGGGTGCCGGTGTATTGGGTGGTGATCAGCGCCCCCTTGACCACGGTTTTTCCGTCGCCTTGGCGCAGGTCGGTGATTTGCAGTTCTTCGTTGCTCATGGGGGTCTCGTTGGGTTCATACAGGCTGGCTTTTTCCCAGAATCAAGCGCCTTTGGCAAGCGCCCTCTAAAGGATCCAGGCTACAGCTCAGCCAGAAGCATCTGACTTAACCTCACCCATTTTTTCCCCTCTTATGAAAAACCAACCACCCCGGTTGCATAACAATAAGAGGTCACCCGCAATGAGCGAACCAACAAGCCCTGTCCGCGTCGCTGTCGTGCAGTTCGCCCCCCAGGTCGGCCTGGATAACCGCGAAAGCAATCTACGCCGCAGCCTGGCGTTGGCCGCCGAGGCCGTCAACGGTGGGGCTAACCTGATCGTACTGCCCGAGTTGTCGAACTGCGGCTATTTCTTCAGCAGCCGCCAGGATGCATTCGAGCATGCCGAGGTCATTCCAAGCGGCGCCAGTGTGCAGGCCTGGATGGCGTTTGCCGCCACGCACCAGGTGTATCTGGTGGCGGGCCTGAATGAGATCGATGGCCGGCAACTGTTTAATACCGCGGTATTGCTGGGGCCGGATGGGTTAATCGGCAAATACCGCAAGGCTCATCTGTGGAACCTGGAAAAAC
Source organism: Pseudomonas sp. FH4 (assembly GCF_000510915.2). Taxonomy (NCBI): domain Bacteria; kingdom Pseudomonadati; phylum Pseudomonadota; class Gammaproteobacteria; order Pseudomonadales; family Pseudomonadaceae; genus Pseudomonas; species Pseudomonas sp. FH4. The sequence continues at coordinate 40,929 of NZ_AOHN01000018.1, forward strand.
TCTGGTTCACCCCCGGCAACCTGGGGTTTCCGGTGTTTGAAACACCTATCGGGCGGATTGGCCTGTTGATCTGCTGGGATATCTGGTTCCCGGAAGTACCACGCATCCTCAGCCAACAAGGCGCCGACATTATTTGCAGCCTCAACAACTGGGTGTGGACACCGCCGCCGCTGTTCGATGAGGCAGGCAAATGCATGGCGTCCTATCTGACCATGACTGCGGCACACGTCAACAACGTGTTCATCGCCGCTGCCAGTCGTATCGGTGAAGAGCGCGACGCGCGCTACCTGGGCTGCTCGTTGATTGCCGGGACCAATGGCTGGCCCATCGGCAAAGTGGCGTCAGCCGATCGCCAGGAAATTCTGTTCGCCGATATCGACCTGACCAGTGCCCGCAGTGCGCCGATCTGGAACAGCCTCAATGACCTGCAACGTGACCGGCGCAATGATCTTTACGATCAGATGCTCGGGTATTCCCAACACCCCGCCCTGCCACGCTAAAAGGACGGTGGATCATGGAAAACCTGTTCCTGAAACCCGGCACCGAACGATCATCGGTCGATAAGGCGGTCATCACACTAGGGCTCATCAGCGCCTTGCTGATCCTCTGGATTGCATTCACACACCCAGGCTCCTGGCCCGGCTACAACGATATGGTGGAGGGCTTTCCGGAGCCCATCGCCTGGCTACGCTGGGTAGTGGGGGATATCAGCGAGGTGGCCTTCTACAAACATGAACTGGCCTCCCTCGGTTTGTTGGCGGGTGCATACCTGGCCTGGTGGGCCAGCCGAACCGGCAAGCGCTGGCAGGGTTTTGCGATTTGCTACGGCAGTGGGTTATGGCCGTGGCTGGTAACCAGTTCCCTGCTGGGCCTGCTGCTGAGTAACCTGCTGTGGGGGTGGACGGTCACCGCCGCTACCTGGCAGCCGACCTTTGCGGCGTTTGTGTCATTGCCGGCGGCAATGGTGCTGATGTTTGGCGGCGGCTGGAAGGTCACGCTCAACGGCGCGTTGCTGGGTGCGCTACTGGTCACGCCAACGTGCTTGCTGATCGTCAATTTTGTCTGTGTCCCGCTGGGTTTGCCTGTCGTGATTGGCAACGTACTGGGCATGGCGGTGGGCAGCGTGATTGCCTTTGTAGTGTGCCGACGCGTACCGGTGCTGGTGCGTTCCGGCTATATCGCCCCGCCCAGGCCGGCCCCGGCCAAGCCACCGTCTTATGGCGTGGCCTGGAGCCTGCGCAGGGTGTTGGCTGATTTTTCCGAAGCGCCGTTTTTCGGTAATGAGTGGGCCAGCCTCGGCCTGCTGGCCGGGGTCATGCTGGCGTATGCCTTGAACCCCGTGAGCGCCGCCTATGGCTCGGGATTGGTGCTGCAACTGGTCGGCGCCCAGGCGCTGACTTCGGCACTGGGCGTGGTGATCTGGCGCAGCCAGTGGATCAAGCGCGGTTGGTATCCCACCTATGTGCCGTTGGTGTCGGTCGTGCCAGCGGCAGTGCTGACCCATGGCGGCAGTTGGATGGTGATCGGCTCAAGTGCATTGCTCGGGGCGCTGGTTGCGCCGCCATTGGCCTGCGCAATTGCAGGACGGATGCCGGCGCACTTTCATCCTTACATCGGCAATGTGATTTCGATGGCGCTGAGCACCTTGTTGATTGTGCCTTTGGTTGGAAGATTGGTCGCGTAAACACGCGGGTAAGGCCCATGAGTCTTACCCGCGCTCACTCACAGCCACCGCCAAAACCGGCTCCAGAACCCCCGCTCCAGGTCCGCCTTGCACCCCGCATATTGGCGTGCATACATATCGGAGCGGGCCTTGACCTTGCCGGCAACCGGCAACAGCCACGCCTTGCTGGCATAGGTGCGGTTACGGTAACCGCCCCAGCCTTCGTGGTAGTTCAGGTATTGGCCATAGGCGTCATATTTGTACACGCCGTTGATGGTGGCGGTCTTGTCCATGTACCAACCGACAAAGTCGATGGCATCGTCGAAGTCCTGGCGGCGGGCCCAGTTGCGGCCGGTGCTTTTCTGGTAGTCGCCCCACACTTCATCCTTGGCCTGGGCGTAGCCGGCGGCGGTGCTGACACGGCCCCAGGGAATGATCCACAACAGGTATTTGCGCGGGGTCTTGGCGTTCTGCCGGAAGCCCGACTCCTGATACATGATGGCAAACGGCACCTGGATCGGCACACCCCAGCGCTTCTGGGTGACTTTGGCCGCGTCGTACCAGTCATCCTTTTCGCGGAAGATGCCACAGATGTCATTGGGCGTGCGTGGCGGTGAAGTGCCGCACGCTGCCAGCAGGAGGGTGAGTAACAGCAGGGTTGTGGTTTTTAGCAGGGTCAAAAGCATACCTTTGCGTGATGCGCGTAAAAGGTCGACAGTTTACGCGCTCACGCAAGGTGATGCCGCTAAGACATCAATTGGCCTTGATCAAACCATTGGCACTTTACGAGTCGAAATGGCCAGGCGCCCCATACCAAAGCTCAATGCAGCCCCCAACAGCAACATCAGCAATGTGCTCCAGGCCGCGCGGGAGAGTTGCTTAGCCGCGATTTCACCGGCTTCGCGGGCCTTTTGTTCAGCCTGGGCCTTGAGCTCTTCGACTTTCTGCACGGCCTGCTGATATGCCTGGGCATAGTTCTCGACAATCTGGCTGGCCTCGGCCTGGCTCTTGCCGGTGCGGGCCGCGACAATGTTGACCAGCGCTTCTTTGTCCGCCGCATTCAACGCAGGCTCACCGGAAGCCTTGACGCGCTCGAACCATTGCTTGAGTTCGGTCGCAGCCTGGGCCGGGTCGGTTGCTGCATCGGTGGCCGATTGCTTGCCATCAGCGCCAATCTGCTCGGCTTTCTGCTCGACCGTGGCCGGATCCAGCTCAGCCTTGCCGCTTTGCTTGAGCAAGGTGTCGAGTTCGCCCTGCAGGCTGTCCCAATCCAGGCTGATGCCCTTTTCGTTCAACTGCTGCTTGACGCTGTCGCTGATACCCGGCGCCACGGCGGCAATCCCGCTGCCCGCCGCCGACAGGCCTTTGCCTACGACATTGCCCGCTGCGCCGACAACGCTGGTGGCCAACGCCGCCAGCAGCCAGGTGGTCAGCAAGGTGGTGATGGTCCAGCTCAGGATGCCATGCAGGCCACCGCGATCCGGGGCCGTGCGCCCGGCAACGAAGGCACCCACGCCAATCGCCAGCAGCGTGGAGACAAACAGCCAGATACCAGCGCCGGTACCAAAGCCACTCAACGGGTTACCGGCCTGCATCGCGTCGACCGCGCTGGCGCCGATGGCGGTGCCCAGTACGCTCAGTACCAGAGAGGTCACCAGGGCAATTGCACTACCGGCCAGTACCGAGCCCCAAGACACGCGAAACGGCGAACGGTTGGTTTCATAGAGGGTGGTCATGATCGATCCTTGGACAAATGAGTAGGCCTTCAGTGTGTCCAGGTCGGTGGCTGCGGTCTCGGCACAATTGCACTAGGTACACTGGTGCATTCGCACCCTGCCAGGGTGATTGGCTCTGCACTATGCTCAGGCTCTGTTGTCGTACTCCACATGTGCCAGACACGCCCTGTTTTGTAGGCGCGAGCTTGCTCGCGAAGAACCTGAGGGCGCCGCGTTCTTCCAGGGCGCGCGCGTTACCGTTGGAGACCTTCGCGAGCAAGCTCGCGCCTACAGGAGACACGGTTGTCCTTACCTACCCATTTTGGAGAAACCATGAGCCAGGCCGTCCTCGCCCAAGAAACCAATCGCCGCCAATTGCAGCAGATCATCTCCGGGCTGTCCGATGGGGTGATTCTCGCCGAGGTCGACCAGAGCATTCTCTGGGCCAACGAAGCCGCGCTGGCCATGCATGGCCTGGATGACATTGCCGGGCTCGGTGCCAACACCGCCGAATACGCCGAGCGCTTTGCCCTGCGCTATCGCAACAATCACCCGCTGGCCCTGGAGGCCTATCCGCTGAGCCGGGTGGCCAACGGCGAAGCGTTCAGTGACGTGATAGTCGAAGTCACCCCCACCGCCGACGCCGACCGCACCTGGGTTCATCGCTTGCGCAGCCTGGCGCTCACCGACAGCGCCGGCAAGCCGGAACTGCTGGTGCTGATCCTCAGCGACGCCACCGAATGGGCCAGCGCCGAGCAGCGCTTTGAAAAGACCTTCAACGCCAACCCGGCACCGGCGGTGATCTGCCGCTTGAGCGATTTGCGCTATATCAAGGTCAACCAGGGTTTCCTCGAAATGACCGGTCACAACCGCGATCAGGTGATCGGCCGCTCGGTATACGAACTGGATGTGCTGGAACAGGCCGAACGCAAGGAGCTGGCGATCCAGCGCCTGGGCGAAGGGGCGACCATCCCGCAGATGCAAGCCGAGCTCAAGCTGCCTGAAGGCGGCAGCAAGCTGGTGATTGTCGCCGGCCAGCCGCTGGATATGAACGATGAGGAATGCATGTTGTTTTCCTTCACTGACCTTGAGCCCCGGCGCAAGGCCGAAACCGCCCTGCGCCAGAGCGAGGAGCGGTTTGCCAAGTCCTTCCGCCTGACACCGGTGCCGACCCTGGTGTGCGATGCGGGCAATCAGCAAGTGGTGGACGTCAACGACGCGTTCATGAGCATCACCGGCTACACCAGTGAAGAACTGATCGGCAAGTCCATCACCGAGATCAACTTTATCGACAGCAGCGAGGCCTGCACGCAGTTGTTCGCCACCCTGGAAAAGGCCGGCAACCTCGATGGCCAGGATCTGAAGATCCGCAAGAAAGGCAACGAAGTGATTGATTGCGTGGTGTCGGCCGACACCGTGAGCATTCAGGACACCACCTGTTACCTGCTGGTGATGATGAACATCACCGAGCGCAAACGCTCGGAGCTGGAGTTGGTATCGGCCATCGAAGAAGTGATGAAGGACGCGTCCTGGTTCAGTCAGACCCTGATTGAAAAACTGGCCAACGCCAAGAGCGTCAACAGCCCCAACCTGCCGAACATCGCGTTCACCGACTTGACCGCCCGTGAGCGGGATGTACTGGGGCTGATCTGTGAAGGCCTGGCCGACAAGGAAATCGCCTCGCGCCTGAAGCTGGCGCCCAACACCGTGCGCAATCATGTGGCTACGGTCTATTCCAAACTCAACGTACACAGCCGCAGTGCCGCCATCGTCTGGGCCCGCGAACGAGGGTTGTTTGCCGGGGAGCGGCGGGCAAAAAACCCGAAATAAGGTGCAAATGCACTAGGACTACCAGTGCAAATTCGCCTTATTGCACACCGCTGCGCTGCTTAACCTTGAAGGGTAGGCACTGGGTTTGACGCCCTGTGCCATGGCGATTTTTTTGCCCTTCAAGGAGGCATCATGAACAGTGAACAGGTCAAAGGCCGCATCGCAAAAGCGGCGGGCAAAGCTCAGGACTTTCTCGGCGACATGACCGACGACGAACAGCTCCAGGCCAAGGGCGTAGCGCGCCAGGCGGCCGGCCAACTGCAACAGACCTATGGCGATGTGCTGGACAATGTCGGTGACTTTGCCCAACGCAAACCCCTGGCCACTGTGGCAATCGTGGCGGGCGTGGGTCTGCTCCTGGGTCTGTTGCTGCGTCGTCGTTAATGGGGGCTGGCATGTTTACCTTGGCCCAACTGCGCAATTGCATCGAGGAAGCCTTGTTGCCGCTGACCTGCGAATTCACCCTGTGTCGCGACTCGTCACTGACCTTGAAGGTGTTTGACGCCGAGAGCGGCCGGGTGGACCTGGTCGTCACCGGGATCAGCGTGAATAAGCTCAAGACCCCGCAGGACGTCGCGACGATGGTCGAGGAATTGCGCTATGAGTTGCACAGCAACACCGTGGGCGAGACAGTGTCCATCTGACACCCCACCTCTGTAGGAGCTGGCTTGCCAGCGAAAAACGCCAGGGCACCGCGTTTTGCCTGGTTGTGCTCATCATCGCTCACCCCCTTCACCGGCAAGCCGGCTCCTACAGGGGGTGTGCGGTGTCAGGACGCGGTTTCAACGACGCGCCGATAAAATAGAACAGCCCGCCGGCCACGATAAACCCCGCCAGCATGTAGAACATGTAGTGCGCCGGCAGGCTGGCCAGCACCAGCCCGCACAACACCGGCCCCAGGGCGGCACCGAGGTTGGAGAGGTTTTGCGCGCCGTAGTACATGCCCCGCAGGTGATCCGGGGCAATGCGGTCGATAAACATGTATTCAGCGGGGAATACGATGATTTCCCCCACGGTAAAGATCGCCATCGACACCACCCACCACCACACGCTGGTGGACAGCGCAAAGCCAATCACCCCCAGCATGAACATGCCCAGCCCGAGAATCAGCCAGCGGCTCAGGTGACGGTGGCTGATCTGCCGGCCAATCACGTATTGCAGGGCGATCACCAATAGTGCGTTGGTGGTCAGAATCGCGCTGATGACCTTGTAGGTGTACTCCGCACTTGAGGTCGTCACCAGGTACTGCGACAGGTACGCAGTGAACTGTCCAAAGACTACTGCGCTGAGCAAGCCGCCCACGGTAAAGCACACCAGCCGATGATCACGCAGCAACACCCGGCCAACGGCAAGGAACGACACCGGTTTTTGCGCCGTGTCAACCGTCGCCAGGGTGCGGTCGCCCCAACGCCAGTAGAGTAGGAAAAACCCAGCCCCCAGTACCGCCGACAATACAAACGGCAGGCTGATATCGGCCTTGGCGATCATCGCACCAAAAAACGGCCCTACCGCGTAACCGATATTGGTCAGGGTGTATTTGATGGAAAACACTTCGCTGCGCGCATCCTCGGGCAACAGGCTGGCAAACCCGGCCTTGACCGCAATATCGATCACCGCATAGGCCAGGTTGATCAGGATCAGGCAGGCATAGAACAACCACAGGTCACGCGCCAGCAGCGTGCCGACAAACCCCAGGACAAACAGCAGGCTCAGGCCCAGCAACAAGCGATAACTGTTGACCCGGTCCACCAGGAAGCCGCCGTACACACTCAGCAGGGAGCCGACGATCAGCGAACTGCCAATCACCAGGCCTACCTGGCTGATGCCCAGGGCAAAGTGACTCGTAAGGTAGATCACCATGTACGGAAAGGTAATCGCCTTGGCCAGCGTCAGAATCAGCGTGGCTGACAGCAGCAGGTTCACGGTGCGGGGGTAACTTTTTATTGTGGTCAGCATCCTGCTCTCTTTCTCTGAAGGCATTCGTTGCAATGGGGCCAGTCGCTACCTTAACGCAGGATGAGCGGCAAAAAATGCTGCTTTATGCATTTATGCAAAAATTAAATCCACAATTCTGAATAACGTGTATACGGTACTACTCTCCTTGCGCCAGCCTACTGACGAGTCCAAGCACGATGAAAACAGCTCTGTCCCGAACCAAACTATTGGCTAGCGCCTTGATTGTGATCGCGGTGATCGGCGGCGCAACGTATTACCTGCTGGGCCGCAATGCTGACACCGAGTTGCTTGAAGACGCCGAGTACAGCGAGGCACAGCTCAATGAAGGCGGTGTGGATGGCATTCGGGACCTGCCCTTGGCGGAAGCGAAAAAGCGCCTGAATTACCTGATCCTCGATATGCGCGACAGCCTCAACCGCATTGCGGTGATCGAAAGCATGCGCCTGGAAATCGGCCCGGCCACCCCCACGCCCGGCGAGCCCCAGGCGCACAAAGAACTGAGCTACGACAAGCCGTTCATGCCCTTCCCCGATCAGCAATTGAAGGCTGCGTTAACCACCCTCAAGCAAACACCGCTGCACTTCCAACAGGTGTTTTTCGACAATGGCTCCGGGCTCAATCTGGATGTCGAAACGATCCGCGACACCCTCAAGCTTGGCGCACTGCCGGATCAGGAAAGCACAGGCAGCTACCAGATCCAGACCGTGCATTTTCGCGATGGCACCCAACAGCCGTTTGCCGAGGTGGTCCTTGAGGACGCCAATAACGAAGAAGAACCAAACCACACCAGCACCGAGCTGAAGGTCAACAAGCCGGTTGAGCGCATCAGTGTTGCCCTGCACTACCAGGCTTACCCTGGCTTCAAGAAAATCCTGCTGGACCAGGCCAACCCGAAAGTCACCGGTGAAAACGGCGAGACTTACCAACTGACCGCCCTCGGCGACTCACGCGCGGCCCTGCAACTGGCCACGCCCAAGCACAAGTCCTATGTGATCCAGGGCCTGACCGCCGACGGCAAGACCCTGTACAGCGGCGGCAGCAGCTCCAACACCTCGCCCACGGCCGCACAAAAGGCCAACCTGAAGGCGTACTACAACGAACTGCTGCGCATGGAAGACCATTTCGACGATTTCAAAAATGCCGCAGCCGTGCAGGATCACCTGGAAAAATTCGCCAGCAGCCTGCCCAGCTCAGACAGCGACCTGAGCAATGTCCAGGTGACTTACCAGTTCGAAGACACGCCTGCCAGTGTGGTCATCTACCTGCTGGAACCGGCGCAACCACAAACGATTGATCTGGAAATGAGCAACAACCTGGCGCCCCGTGATCGCTACATTGCCTTCGACAGCGCCAGCGAAAAAAAGGGGTTTATCGATAACCAGGGACAATGGGTGGTCAAGCCACGCTTCGAGCGTATCGAGTACACCCAAATGCCTGATGTCTACCAGATGATGGTCGGCGAGAAGTCCTCTGGCGAGGGCTGGAGCCAGTTGCTGTTCAAGTACTTTGCCTTTGTGCCTGGCACGCACACGCTCAATGAACTGCCCTTCGAAAGCATCGAACAGCAGATCAACGACCGGTTGATGGTGGTCCAGCGCGAGACCAATGGCCCCTACGGTGTCTACGACGTCAAGAAGTTGCAGGTCGTGGTGCCGATGAAGTACGTCAACCCCAGTGTCGTCGGCGAGGTGTTCATCGCCCGTCCGGGCCAGAAAACCTATGGCTCGGACTCGCTATACGGTGCCTGGAACCTGAGCGGCAAGGAGCTGCTGGCGCCACGCTACTCCAGCGTTAACGGCGCGGGAGCCTTTATCTACGCCACCTCTGCCGACAAGCATCAAACCGACGTCTACGACCTGGGCATGAAAAAACTCAATCCGGCCGGCGCAACGGTCTTCGGACAGTTTGTGCAGGGCCAGCCGTTATTGATCCAGGACCGTAAAAGCAACAAATACAGCTTCATCAATGAACAGGGCAAGGCGCTACCGTTCAGCCTGCCATTCGATGACGTGAATACGTTCTCCAACGGCATGGCGGTGGTGCAAAAAGGCAGCCGTTACGGCGCCATTGATACGAACGGCAAACTTCGCGTGCCCGTGACCTACACCAAGCTCACCCCCTTCCAGAAGAACCTGGCCGCTGCAGAAATGGATGGGTTTGAGGGCTTGGTGCTGATCGACAAGAACAACCGCGTGGCGAAGAAACTGGGCTCCTATACCAGCTACAGCTACCCGTCCAACAGCAACGATGCGACCTACAGCATTTGGGATGCGCAGGTGCCGAACCGGGTCAATGTGTTCGATGCTGACGGTAACCAGACAAGCAGTTTTGAGCGCGAGTAAGGTTCAAACCGTTCAATCAAGCCAGACAGGGCGCTTGTCCGTTGCGCCCGTGAAATTAATCATGTATTTTTTCATGAAATTTAAAGATAAGAATTTCACGAAAATACTCCCATGGACAAACAAGAAGAACTGGACGCCCTGGCGACCCTGATCCACGACCTGCGCAAGTACAAGAAACTCACCCTGGCCCAGCTGGCGCAAAAGATCGAACGCTCGGTGGGTTTCCTGTCCCAGGTCGAGCGCGGTTTGTCGCGCCCCACCGTGGCAGACCTGACTGCTATCAGCCACGCCCTCGATGTGCCCACCACTTATTTCTACAGCGTACCCAAGCCCAAGGCCGTGGATTGGGTCACGCGGCCCAACGAGCGGCGCACGGTGTACTACGCCAATGGCATTACCGACATCCTCGTCTCACCGAGCATGAACGGGGCGTTCTCGATGCTCGACAGCTGGTTGGCCCCTGGCGCCAACAGCGGTGAACAGACCATGAGCGACCGCGCCGAACAGGCCGGGTTTGTGCTTGAAGGCCACCTGACGCTATGGGTCGAAGGCGAGGCCGACGCGGTCACCCTGGGCCCCGGCGACAGCTTTCACCTGGCCAGTTTCGCCCACTGCCGCTACGGCAACCTGACTGACCTGCCGGCCCGCGTGCTGTGGGTCTACAACTGAGGCACACCAAGGAGCGTCACCCGTGAAAAGCCATTCCTCCACGTTACTGGCCGAAGTGCGGACCTTTCGCCAGAACCATCCGGATGTACGTTACGTCGACCTGATTTCCCTGGACATTCCCGGGCGGTTCTACGGCAAGCGCTACCCGGTTGAAATGTTGGAAAAAGTCGCCGCCGGCAGCCCTCTGAAACTGCCACAGAACGCCGTGCTGCTAGGCGCCCAGGGCGGTTTGTTCAAGATCGGCGACTACTGCTTCCATGACGGCGACCCGGACGCCAACCGCCGCCTGGTGCCCGGCACGCTCAAACCGGTGAGCTGGGAGGCGCAGCCCCTGGGACAGATGCTGATCACCTCCGACGGTACCGAGGCGCCCATCGAATTCGAACCCCGCGAAGTGCTGGCCAAGGTCCTCGAACGCCTGCACGGCAAGGGTATTCACCCGGTGGTGGCGTTTGAACTGGAGTTCTACCTGTTCGACAGAAAACTCGCCGACGGCCTGCCGCAATTTGCCCGCGACCCGTTGAGCGATGACCCGGACGACCAGCCCACCCTGCATATCGAGCGGCTGTCACGGTTTGCCCCGGTGCTCGATGACATGGTGCAGACCGCCCAGGCCCAGGGCATCGATATTACGGTGATCACTGCCGAGTTGGGCCCAGGCCAGTTCGAAATCAATTTCGGCCACCTCGACGATGGCCTGCGCGCCGCCGACTGGGCCGCCCTGTTCTGCCGCAGTACCCGTGGCGTGGCCCTCAAGCATGGCTATCGCGCCAGTTTCATGGCCAAGCCCTACCTGCAACATCCGGGCAGCGGCATGCATGTGCATGTCAGCCTGTACGATGGCGCCGGTAATAACCTGCTGGCGGCGCATCAGCAGCAACCGTTGCGCCACGCGGTGGCAGGTTGCCTGGAACTGCTGCCCCATTGCATGCCGATTTTCTCGCCCAACCACAACGCCTTCAGGCGCCTGGGCGGTACGGTCAACGCAGCGACCAAGGCCTGCTGGGGCTATGAAGACCGTGACGCCTGCGTGCGTATCCCCGAGTCTGATCCGCGCAACCTGCGGATCGAGCATCGCCTGGCCAGTGCCGACGCCAATCCCTACCTGGTGCTGGCGGCAATCCTGGTCGGGCTCGAACATGGCCTGGAGGCTGCGCGCGAACCCATCGCACCGTTGAACGAGGACCGTGACAGCGGCCACGACTTCCCCCTGGAAATGCTTGAGGCCGTGCGCGCCATGCAGGCACAACCGGCCCTGCGCAAGGGCCTGGGCGCGGAGTTTGTCGACGTGTATTGCGAGAACAAACGCCAGGATCACCTGGCCTTCCAGCAGGAGATCAATGCACGGGAATATCGCTGGTATCTGTAGCGACCGCCCCCCTGTAGGAGCTGGCAAGCCAGCTCCTACATTTTGATCTTCGCGGCCTTGAGCAAGGTGTTACCTTGCAAAGGTCTTATGATCGCCCTCTCCTGCGGACTGCCCATGACCGACCAAAGCCCCCCTGCCCTCAAGGAAATCTTCAACCTCGAACGCCTGCAACACATCGCCGATGAAATGCGTGCGGTGTACCCGGCGTTTGACGCCAAGGGGTTTCTCAAGCACGCCACGCAGGGTTTGGCCCAGTTGTCGGTGATGCAGCGCATGGCCCGTGTCAGCGAAAGCCTGCACGCGGTCATCCCCCTGGACTATGCGCATACCCTCAAGCATCTGTATGCCTTGGCTCCGCGCCTGAACAGCAGCTTTGTCAGCCTGTTCCTGCCGCACTTTGTGGCCAGCTACGGCCAGGATGACTTCAAGCGCTCGATGGCAGCGCTCAAGTACTTCACCACCTTTGGTTCTGCCGAGTTTGCCGTGCGGCCTTTTCTGCTCAAGGGTTTGGAACCCACGCTGGCGGTGATGCAGCAGTGGTCGCTGGACGACAATGAGCACGTGCGCCGCCTCGCCAGTGAGGGCTCGCGGCCGAGGCTGCCGTGGTCGTTTCGCCTGGCCCGGGTGCAGGCCGATCCGCGCCTGTGCGCGTCGATCCTGGATAACCTCAAGGCCGACAACAGCCTGTATGTACGCAAGTCCGTGGCCAACCACCTCAACGACATCACCAAGGACCATCCGGACTGGGTGCTGGATGTTATCGAGAGTTGGTCACTGGACAACCCTCACACCGCCTGGATCGCTCGCCACGCCCTGCGCAGCCTGATCAAGCAAGGCAATACCCGTGCATTGACGATCATGGGCGCAGGCGCGCGTGCCGAAGTGAAGATCCAGCACTTGAAGGTCGAGCCCGCGGTGATTCGCCTGGGTGAGCGCATCAACCTGTCGTTTACCCTGCAATCCATGGCCAGCACCTCACAAAAACTGGTGGTGGACTACGCCATCGACTATGTAAAAAGCGCCGGCCATAGCGCCGCCAAGGTGTTCAAGCTCAAGACCTTTACCCTCGGCGCGGATGAGCGGCATACAGTTTTACGTCGCCAACACATCCGCGACATGACCACGCGCAAGCACTACCCCGGCCAGCACACCGTGCATGTACTTGTGAACGGTGAACGCCTGGCAAGCAGTGAATTTGAGCTGATCGACTGACCCTTCCCACCAAACAAAAGGCTCTATCTCGGGCCTTTCAGCGATATTTATTGTCCTACAATGCTGGTCTTTGGTGTTGCGATCCATTATCATCTTCCGCCTTCTTGGTACCCGCGAGGGTATCTGTGTCAACGTTCCACCTGAGGCGCCCATGCACTGTTTTTCGTTTTACCGCCCTTTGATTTGCGCAAGTCTGGGGCTTGTTTCGCACCACGCTTACGCCGCGCCGCAACCCATGGCCGAAGCTGCACTTGCCAACGAATCCGAGCTGCACTGCCACTTCAACCGTGACGCCAGCACCGATTGCACCACCACCTACCGCTACACCATCCTCAAGCCCAGTGGCCGGGAAATATTGTCGCGAATCGACTTCAACTATGCCGAGGGCGATGGTTTTGAAGTACTGCACGCCGAGTCCACCCAGCCCGGCGGCAAGCCGCAGCCCCTCGACGAAGCGCAGATCGATACGCGCACCGCGCCCAACCCTGACCAGGGGTTTTCCCGGCTCAAGCAAACGTCCCTGGCCTTTCCCAACCTGCGGGTCGGCACGCAAATCCGCTACACCGTGCGCGAACATCACGCCGCCAAGCCGCTGATGACCGAGTTCCACTACGCCCTGCAGTTCGGCACCAGCACTGCCCGTCGCGACCGCCTCAAGGCACGGTTCACGGCTGAACGGCCAATCGAGTGGCGCGCGGAGTTGATGGACGGTTTCACCATCACCCCCTCGGTCAATCGCAAGACCCTGGATATCGAACTGAAGGCGCCGACCTATCTCAATTACATCAACGAATCGAGTCACGCCTACCTGCGGTTGATCCCACGTATCGAAGTGGGCAGCAGCCTTGATGTGCAAAAGCATTTCGGTGGTTTTGCCCAGCGCTACAACCAGATCCTCGCGGCCAAGCTACCGGCAGGCAGTGCCGCCGCCGTGGCTACGGTGAAAGACTTGGCCCCGGCGCAACAAGTGGCCGGCCTGATGCAGCACATCAACGATCACTACCGTTACCTGGGTGACTGGCGCGCCACGGATCGCGGCTATGTGCCGTTTAACCTGGCAGAGATCGAACAGCACGGTTATGGCGACTGCAAGGACCTCGCGATCCTCCTGACTGCCATGCTCAAGGCCAGCGGGATCAAGGCCGAGACCGCCTGGGTCAGCCGTGGGGATGTGGTGGATTCACTGCTGATTCCGGGCACCGGCGCGCCCAACCACGCCATCGTGCGTGCCGAAGTAGCCGGCCAGGTGTGGTGGCTGGACCCAACCAACCCGGTGTTCGCCCCGGGCCAGGCCATGCCCGACATCCAGGATCGCTGGGTACTCGTCAACGACACCCAGGGCCAGGTACGCGAGGAACATATCCCCCTGGCGCGCCCTGAAACCAGCATCCGCCTGGACAAACAGGTGCATTACGACAAACAGGGCAACGGTGCGACCCGCGCCAGCGTCACCTTCAGCCGCCTGACACTGATGCAATTGAGCGTCGCTGACCGCGAGCAAGGCGCTACCGCCACCGACCAGAACATCTGCGACAACTTCGGCCGGGAAATCAGCGATTGCCAGGTCACCCGCCCGCCCACCGGTTTCGTGGTGCCCGACACCTACACCGTCAACGCCAGCATGACCGACCTGCGCGCCCTGGAGAAACTCGACAACGGCTACGTCTATACCGACCAATCGCTGAAAGAGAAGTGGGATGACCTGTTCAACTACCGCCGCAACGGGCAACAGGGCGACCTGTACCTGGGCAATCCGGACACTGTCGACTACACCTTTACCTTGACCGGCGGGAAGATGGACAAACCGGTGCAGGGCTGCAAGATCAGCTCGCCCTGGTATGACCTGGAGCTCGATGGCGAGCCGCTCAAGGACGGCTTGCGCTATCACTATCGGCTGACCCAGAAAGTGCGCTGGTTGAGCCATGATGAAATCGTCAGTGCGCCGTTTGAAAAGATGATCAACGATGCCCGTGCGTGTGGTGAACAGGTGCATCAGACCGTGAAACTGTAGGAGCCGGCTTGCCGGCGATGAGGTCCTTGAGTCCCGCGCAAACCTATTGGACGCCATCGCCGGCAAGCCGCCCTACAGTCCGCCCAACAGCAGCCCCTGCTCCTTGGCACACAACTCCACCACGTAATCCCACAACACCCGCAACCGCACCGACTTGTGCAGTTCGCGCCGGGAACTGATCCAGTAACTGCGCTGGATGCCCTCCTGCGGCAACAACGGCACCAGGTCCGGGTCGCCTGCGGCCATAAAGCACGGCAGCACGGCAATCCCCAGGCCCGAACGCGCCGCCTGGTGCTGGGCGATCACGCTGGTGCTGTGGAACACCACCCTGGGGTTGCGGCAAAAACTGCTGAGGAGCTTGAGCTCCTGACTGAACAACAGGTCGTCGACGTAATCGATCCAGGCATGGGCGACCAGGTCTTCGCGCTTCTCGATAGGCGGCGTGCGGGCCAGGTAGCTGCGGCTGGCATAGAGCGCCAGGCGGTAGTCGGTGAGTTTGCGCGTAACCAGTTGGTCGACGCTGGGCCGCTCCAGGTGGATGCTGATCTCGGCCTCGCGGTTAAGGATGCTGACAAACCGCGGCACCGCCACCAACTCCACTTCCAACCCTGGATAACGCTCGAACAGGCCACCCATGCGCCCGGCCAGGAACATCACCCCCAGCCCTTCGGCCACTCCCAGGCGAATCTTACCCAGGGGCGCGGCGGAATGGGTCAGTTCCTCCTCAGCCATCAGCGCGACGTTTTCCATGGCCTCGGCATGCTTGAGCAGCGCCTCACCCGACGGCGTCAGTTCATAACCCTGGGCATGCTGCACAAACAGCGCAGTGCCGAGGCTTTTCTCAATGGCCTCGATATGCCGGGCCACGGTCGCATGCGTGGTTTTCAGGCGCTGGGCAGCGGTCAGCAGGCGCCCGCTGCGCTGTAACTCAAGAAAATACCGCAGGTCATTCCAGTCGAACATGTCGCCTCCCTTCCCGGCCATGAGAACAGCGCTGTTTAAAAACGCACAGCAGCTGGGTAAAAACTAACATTTTTAAGACGAAAACTAACAACTAGGATGGAGCCAATAAGAAAAACAAGCGAGACCCAGATGACTATTGCAACTGAGCAATACGATTACGTGGTAGTAGGTGCCGGCCCTGCGGGCTGCCTGCTGGCCAATCGACTGTCTGCCAACCCCGCCCATCGCGTGCTGCTGCTCGAAGCCGGTGGCCGCGACAATTACCCCTGGATCCATATCCCCGTCGGCTACCTGTTCTGCATCGGCAACCCGCGCACCGACTGGTGCTTCAAGACCGAAGCCCAGGAAGGCCTGCAAGGCCGCGCCTTGAGCTATCCACGGGGCAAGGTGCTGGGCGGCTGCTCGTCGATCAACGGCATGATCTACATGCGTGGCCAGGCCAACGACTACGACGGCTGGGCCGCCGAAGGCAACCCGGGATGGGCCTGGGACGATGTACTGCCGCTGTTCAAGCAAAGCGAAAACCATTTTGCCGGTGCCTCGCCCCTGCATGGCGACAGCGGCGAGTGGCGCGTGGAGCAACAGCGCCTGCACTGGCCAATCCTCGACGCGTTCCGCGAAGCGGCCAAGCAAAGTGGCATCGCCAATATCGACGACTTCAACCAGGGCGATAACGAAGGCTGCGGTTACTTCCAGGTCAACCAGAAAAGCGGCGTGCGCTGGAACGCGGCCAAGGCGTTTCTCAAGCCAATTCGCCAGCGCTCCAACCTGACGGTGCTGACCGAAGTCGAGGTCGATCGTGTGTTATTGAACGACGGCCGCGCCAGTGCCGTGGTTGGCCGCCAGCATGGGCAAGCCATCACCTGGAAAGCACGCGAGGAAATCATCCTGTGCGCCGGTGCCGTGGGTTCACCCGGCATCCTGCAACGCTCCGGCATCGGCCCTTCCAGCGTCCTCAAGCCCTTGGGCATCGAGGTGCTGCACGAGTTGCCCGGAGTCGGCGGCAACCTGCAGGACCACCTGCAACTGCGCCTGATCTACAAACTGGAAAACGCCCGCACCCTGAACCAGATCGCCGGCTCCGTATGGGGCAAGCTGGGCATGGGCCTGCAATACCTGTATGACCGCAGCGGCCCGTTGTCCATGGCCCCCAGCCAACTCGGCGCCTTTGCCCGCTCGGGGCCGGAACAGGCCACGGCCAACCTCGAATACCATGTGCAACCACTGTCACTGGAACGCTTTGGCGAGCCGCTGCACGCGTTCCCGGCGTTTACCGCGTCGGTCTGCGACTTGCGCCCACAGAGTCGTGGGCGCATTGATATCCGCTCGGCAGATCCTTCTGTGCCGCCGCTGATCCAACCCAACTACCTGAGCCATCCTGAGGATTTACGCGTGGCCGCCGCTGCCATCCGCCTGACCCGGCGCATTGTCGGCGCCCAGGCCCTGCGCCCCTTCAACCCGGTGGAATACTTGCCCGGTGAAGCCCTGCAGAGCGACGAACAATTGCAGGAAGCCGCAGCGCGGATCGGCACCACGATCTTCCATCCGGTGGGTACCTGCCGCATGGGCCACGATAAGGACGCGGTGGTCGATGCCCAGTTGCGCGTGCACGGAGTTCCCGGCCTGCGCATCGCCGATGCCTCGATCATGCCGCGCATCACCTCCGGCAACACCTGCTCACCCACACTGATGATCGCGGAAAAAGCCGCGCAACTAATCCTGTCCCCTTCAACGAGGAACCTCACCCCCCAACGAGAACAGACAACACCGGCATGACCTGTAGGAGCGAGCTTGCTCGCGAAAATCGCCAACGATAACGCGGGCATCCTGGATAAACGCGTTGCTCTCAGGCTTTTCGCGAGCAAGCTTGCTCCTACAGGGTAAAAGCGGCGCTGAAGTTGGCGCCGACAGTGGAACAACAATAAATAATCACTGTGAGGGCTACCCCATGTCAGAACGTGCTCAACCCCTGGACGCCACCGTCGGCGCCACTGTCACCAGCAAAGAGTCGCAAAAGGTCATCTTCGCCTCGTCCCTGGGGACGGTGTTCGAGTGGTATGACTTTTTCCTCTATGGCGCCCTCGCGGCAGTCATCAGCAAGCAGTTCTTTGCCGGGGTCAACGACACCACGGCTTTTATCTTCGCCTTGATGGCCTTTGCCGCCGGTTTTGTGGTGCGCCCCTTCGGCGCGCTGGTGTTCGGCCGCCTGGGGGACATGATCGGACGTAAATATACGTTCCTGGCCACCATCGTCCTGATGGGCGTGGCAACCTTCTGTGTGGGCCTGCTACCGACCTACGCCAGCATCGGCATCGCCGCACCGATCATCCTGGTGGTGTTGCGCATGCTCCAGGGCCTGGCCCTGGGCGGTGAATACGGCGGCGCCGCAACCTATGTGGCCGAACACGCGCCACAAGGCAAACGCGGGTTCCACACCAGCTGGATTCAGTCCACCGCAACCCTCGGCCTGCTGCTGTCACTGCTGGTGGTACTGGCCTGCCGGTATTTCACCGGCGATCAGTTTGAAGTCTGGGGCTGGCGCCTGCCGTTCCTGCTGTCGATCGTGCTGCTGGGGATTTCCACCTGGATCCGCATGAGCCTGCACGAATCCCCCGCGTTCCTGAAAATGAAAGAGGAAGGCAAGGCCAGCAAGGCGCCGATCCGCGAGTCGTTCGGCAACTGGGAAAACCTCAAGGTGGTGCTGATTGCGCTGTTCAGCATCAACGCCGGCCAGGCCGTGACCTTCTACGCCGCACAGTTCTATGTGCTGTTCTTCCTCACCCAGTTCCTGAAGATGGACCCGGCCCTGGCCAATATGCTGCTGATCATCAGCGTGGTGATTGGCGCGCCGTTCTTTATCTTCTTCGGCTGGCTGTCGGACAAGCTGGGGCGCAAGCCGGTGCTGATGGTCGGCCTGCTGCTGGCCACCGCGCTGTACTTCCCGATCTTCAAGGGCCTGGCCCACTACACCAACCCGGCGATGGACCAGGCCAGCCGCCAGGCGCCGATCACCGTGCTGGCCGACCCGGCTACCTGCACCTTCCAGTTCGACCCGGTGGGCAAGGCGCGGTTTGACAGCCCCTGCGACAAGGTCAAGACCTTCCTGGTCAAACAGGGCCTGCCCTACAGCAGCGAAGCCGCACCTGCCGGCAGCGCAGTGCAGGTCAGCGTGGGCGATGTGCGCATCGACGGCTATGACGAAGACGCCCTGCGCGGCGCCGTGACCCTGGCCGGCTACCCGAAATCGGCGGACGTGGCCCAGGTCAACAAAACCATGGTGGTGGTGCTGATCGTCGCCCTGATCCTGATCGCTGCGATGTGCTACGGCCCACTCGCCGCGCTGATGGTGGAACTGTTCCCGACGCGCATCCGCTACACCTCCATGTCCCTGCCCTACCACATCGGCAACGGCTGGTTTGGCGGGTTCCTGCCAACCGTGTCGTTTGCCCTGGTGGTGTACACCGGCGATATCTTCTACGGGCTGTGGTACCCAGTGGTGATTACCGGGGTCAGCCTGATTGTCGGGCTGCTGTGCCTGAAGGAAACCAAGAACGTGGATATCGACAACAACTAAATATCCCGCAAACACTGTAGATCCCTTGTGGGAGCGGGCTTGCTCGCGATGGCGGTGGATCAGTCAATACATCTAGTGACTGACACAGCATCATCGCGGGCAAGCCCGCTCCCACATTGGTTCCCGGCGCTCACACAAATTGCTGTATATCCATCCAGATAAAGGTTGCTCAATCCCCTTCTTTTGCCCATCCTGCTTCCCATTCAACTGCGTAACGAATGGGCTGAGCATGCGGCTGTACCTCTGTGAAAAACCCTCCCAGGCCAAGGATATCGCGGCCGTGCTCGGCGCCAGGCGCCGGGGCGACGGCTGCTGGCTGGGAACCGACGTCACAGTCACCTGGTGCATCGGCCACCTGTTGGAAACCGCCCCGCCCGACGCCTACGACGCCAAGTACAAACGCTGGGTGCTGGCCGACCTGCCCATTGTCCCGGAAAAATGGAAGATGACGGTCAAGCCCAAGACCGCCAGCCAGTACAAGGCCGTCAAGCGCCTGCTGGGCGAGGCCCGGGAACTGGTGATTGCCACCGACGCCGACCGCGAAGGCGAGATGATCGCCCGGGAACTGGTCGAACATTGCCGCTATCGCGGGCCGATCCAGCGGTTGTGGTTGTCGGCGCTGGACGATGCCTCGATCCGCAAGGCGCTGGCGTCGTTGAAGCCTGGCGCAGAGACCTTCAACCTCTACCATTCGGCCCTGGGTCGCTCCCGCGCCGACTGGCTGATCGGCATGAACATGAGCCGCCTGTTTACCCTGCTCGGCCGCCAGTCCGGCTACCAGGGCGTGCTGCCGGTGGGTCGGGTGCAAACCCCGACCCTGCGCCTGGTGGTGGACCGTGACCGTAGCATTGCCGACTTTGTCCCCGTGGCGTACTGGGCCATTGATGTCGAATTGCGCCATCAGTCGATGAGCTTTATCGCGCAATGGCGCGCCGCCGACGATATCTGCGACGACCAGGGCCGCTGCCTCAACCCGCAACGCGCGCAACAGGCCGCCAGCGCGATGAGCAACGCGGCCAGCGCCCGGCTGGTGAAGTTGCGCACAGAGCGCATGCGCGAAGTGGCGCCGCTGCCCTTCGACCTGGGCACCCTGCAGGAAATCTGCTCGAAAAAACTCGGCCTCGGCGCCCAGGAAACCCTGGATATCGCCCAGTCCCTCTACGAAACCCACAAGGTCATCACCTATCCACGCAGTGACTGCGGCTATCTGCCCGTCAGCCAGCATGGCGACGCACCAAGCATTCTCGCGGCATTGGGCCGGGCCGATCCGGCGGTCAATGCGCTGATGCCGCACATCGATGCGCAACGCCGCTCCCGCGCCTGGAACGACGCCAAGGTCAGTGCCCACCACGGCATTATCCCCACTGGGGCCGGCAAGGACCTGGCACAGTTGGCCGGCAAGCACCGCGCCGTCTACACCTTGATCCGCGCCCGTTACCTGGCGCAGTTCCTGCCCAACCACGAATACGACCGCACCCAGGCGGACTTCAACTGTGCCGGCGAAGCCTTGCGCGCCGTGGGCAAAGTGGTGGTGGAGCCAGGCTGGAAGCGGGCCTTGCCCGAAGCCCTGGCGCCAAGCAAGGGTCGCGAGGCGCCGGCCCCACAACCCTTGCCACCATTGGTGCAAGGCCAGGACTACGCAGTGGCCAAGGTCAACCTCAAAGACTTGTGGACCCAGCCGCCCAAACCCTTCACCGAGGGCGACTTGATCAAGGCCATGAAAAACGTCGCCAAGCTGGTGGACGACCCGCTGCTCAAGCAGAAACTCAAGGACACCACCGGCATCGGCACCGAAGCGACACGGGCTGGGATTATCCAGGGCCTGCTGGACCGCGGTTACCTGGTAAAAAATGGCAAGGCATTGTCAGCCACACCGGCGGCCTTCAGCCTGATCGACGCGGTGCCCAGGGCCATTGCCGACCCTGGCACCACCGCCATTTGGGAACAGGCCCTGGATATGGTGCAAAGCGGTGAGATGAGCCTGGAGGAATTCGTCGCCAAACAGGCAGCCTGGATGAGCAAACAAGTGGCGCGCTGCAATGGCCTGCAAATGACCATCAGCGGCCCGGCCAGCCCGGCAGGTCGTGCTGCCACGCCCTGGAAAAACAAACGCAAGCCGGCCAAGCGCAAGACTGGCACCAGCCCGAAACGGGCGGCAAAACCGGCAAGCAAGGGCTAATTGGGTGAAAAAATCCATAAAATGACGCTTTTTGACGGGATATACGCCGCTTTGGGTCTTGCTCCAGCGCCTGCGGTCTAGGATTCTGTAGGCACAGCCCTAATAACAACACCAGAGTGGCCGCCATGAAAACCGTCGCACAGTTGCTCAAGTCCAAGGACCAGAAGAATCAGGAAGTGCATACCATCCAGTGGAATCACACTGTGTTTGAAGCGCTGGTGGTGATGGCAGCGAAGAACGTCGGCGCTTTGCCGGTGGTCAAGGACAACAAAGTCGTCGGCATCATCAGTGAGCGCGACTACGCGCGCAAACTGATTCTCCACGGACTGTCCTCGACGAGCACACAGGTACACCAAGTGATGAGCTCACCGGCAATCACTGTGGACACCCACAAAAGCGTCGAAGACTGTATGGGCATCATGACCGACGGCCACCTGCGTCATCTGCCGGTGGTGGAAGACGGAGAACTGCTGGGCCTGCTGTCCATCGGTGACCTGGTCAAGGAAGCCATCGCTGAGCAGGCGGCCCTGATCCAGCAACTGGAGCAGTACATCCGCGGCGAATGACCCTACTCTCGACACCACCACGCCCCCGGTGAGAACTGGCTTATGTAGGAGCTGGCTTGCCTGCGATGGCATCACCTCGGTGTAACTGATGCACCGAGGCGCCTGCATCGCAGGCAAGCCAGCTCCTACATGGATCACTGCTGAACCCGGCCTTGCATGCGACCCACCGGCACAAAAAGTGACGCACAAGTCACCTTTCCCGCATCCTCCCCTGCACAAAAAAAATTATGTAGTGAGTAAAAATAATCACTACATAACCGTTGACGTAACCATTTTGACCTTGCATGATTCAGACGTCTCCCGGATCGGGAGCGTTGGCAACAAGCGTTTTGAACAGGCTCGTCTGACCGCCGAGCTGTTTTTCCGGATGTGCACTGCCCACAAGGCAGATTGATGAAGCTGACCGGCCCGCAAGGATCGGTACAAGAAGCTCAAATGCTGCTTGTCTTCGTTATGAAACCATTGCGTAGCAGGTCATCAGCAACACTACATGCATCAGGTTCAAGACCCTGCCCGTATTCGGCAGACCGTTACTGACGCCCGGTTTTCGGAACCGGAGACAACTTAAAAGTGTATTAACGAATCAACTGAAGATCGCCAACTGGTCAAGGGGCTTACACATGAATCTGAACAACCAACCAACTATCGACGAATTGGCTGAGATGTTCGCAGCGCAGAAAGACACACTCGACGACCATATCCTGTGGATTGGCAAATCGGGCGAAGTGCAAATTGACTGCCTGGCGCCCCATACCGAAGAAGCCGAGTTCGACCGCAATAACCGCGAACTGGCGGCGCGCCTGAAGATGTACCGCCGCGGCCAGGGTTATGTCGGCAAGAAAGCGGCAGCCGATCGCAACTTTATCGAGCAAGTGTTCGATACACTTAACAATGCCTGGGAGTCTTTCAAGGACAACTCGCAAGTTAAAGTAATCGACCGCTACTACTAAGAATAACGCTACCTTTGTGGGAGCTGGCTTGCCGGCTCCCACATTTGTTTATGTGCAACTTCAACTGTTGGGGTAATGCCCCTTCCCCGCCTCAGCCAGAAAGATATCGAACAGTGCCTGCGCCGCCGCCGACAGCTCATGCCCCGGCTTGGTCAGCACACCAATCGGCCGCTCGATCACCGGCCCGGTCAAGGTGATGCAATGAGCGCCCGCCTCCTCCATCTGCTGCGCGCATAACGCCGGCACCGCGCTGACCCCCAAGCCATTGGCAACCATCTTGCCCACTGTGGCCAGTTGATGACTTTCGAGGGCCACGGGTAACTTCATTTGCAAGGCACCGAGGTGTTCTTCCAGCATCACCCGCACAGTGGAAGGCCGCTGCAGGGTGATAAAAGGTTGCACCAGCAGGGTTTTCCAATCGATCTCGGCCATTTGCGCCAATGGCGAATCGCCGGGCACGACGGCGATAAAGCGGTCCAGGTACAGCGGGGTGAATGCCAGCGACGACCCCGGCGCCGGTTCGAACGCTACCCCCAACTCCACCTGGCGATCACGGACCATTTCCAGCACTTGTTCGTTGATCAGGTCATGCACCGTCACGTTGACCTGAGGAAAGCACGCGCGAAAGATCTTCAAGATCGGCGGCAGCAGGTTGCCGGCAAACGACGGCATCGCCGCCACCGTTACCCGCCCACGTTGCAGGGTAAAACGCTGGCGCAATTCATCTTCGGCATTGTCCCAATCGGCAATCAGACGACGCGCAAGCGGCAACAAGGATTCACCTTCAGGGGTCAGTGCCACGTTACGGGTATTGCGGCTGAAAAGGCGCCCGCCCAAGCCCTCTTCCAGGCCCTTGATGGTCAGGCTCAGGGCCGACTGGGACAAATGCAGGCGCTCACAGGCGGCGGCAAAACTCAGGCTTTGGGCCACGGCAAGGAAGGCCCGCATCTGTTTAACTGTCATGACGCTGCTCCAACGCATGGGTAATTGTGCTGTTTTTTAAATCAATCAACCTTAAAAAACAACTTAACAAATCAATCCGTCGGCGCAACACTCGGTTCACTGGCTGGACCACAAACAATAAAAGAGGTGCATATGGCAGGTTTCGATAAACGCGTGGCGTCCTATGAAGAAGCGCTGGCAGGCCTGGAAGATGGCATGACCGTACTCTCCGGTGGTTTTGGCCTGTGTGGCATCCCGGAAAATCTCATCGCCGAAATCAAGCGCAAAGGCACCCGCGACCTGACGGTGGTTTCCAACAATTGCGGCGTCGACGGTTTCGGCCTGGGCGTGTTGCTGGAAGAAAAACAGATCAGTAAGGTCATCGCCTCCTACGTCGGTGAAAACGCCCTGTTCGAGAAGCAACTGCTCAGCGGCGAAATCGAAGTGGTGTTGACGCCCCAAGGCACCCTGGCGGAAAAAATGCGCGCAGGCGGCGCCGGCATCCCGGCCTTCTTTACCGCCACCGGCGTCGGTACCCCGGTCGCCGAAGGCAAGGAAACCCGTGAATTCAACGGTCGCCCGTACCTGATGGAAGAATCCATTACCGGCGACTTCGCCATCGTCAAAGGTTGGAAAGCCGACCATTTCGGCAACGTGATCTACCGCCACACGGCGCAAAACTTCAACCCGCTGGCGGCCACCGCCGGCAAGATCACCGTGGTTGAAGTCGAGGAAATCGTCGAACCGGGCGAGTTGGACCCGGCGCAGATCCACACCCCTGGCATCTACGTCGACCGGATCATCTGCGGCACATTCGAGAAGCGCATCGAACAGCGCACCGTCCGCAAGTAATCCTCTAGCCCGAATAATAAGGACACATAAAATGGCTCTTACCCGCGAACAAATGGCTCAACGCGTCGCCCGCGAAATGCAGGACGGCTTCTACGTCAACCTCGGCATCGGCATCCCGACCCTGGTGGCCAACTACATCCCCGACGGCATGGAAGTGATGCTGCAGTCGGAAAACGGCCTGCTGGGCATGGGTCCGTTTCCTACCGAAGACACCATCGACGCCGACATGATCAACGCCGGCAAGCAGACCGTTACCGCACGCATCGGCGCCTCGATTTTCTCTTCCGCCGAATCCTTCGCCATGATTCGTGGCGGGCATGTCGACCTCACGGTACTCGGCGCCTTTGAGGTGGATGTACATGGCAACATCGCGTCCTGGATGATCCCAGGCAAGCTGGTCAAGGGCATGGGCGGCGCCATGGACCTGGTGGCCGGCGCAGAAAACATCATCGTGATCATGACCCACGCCTCCAAGGACGGTGAGTCCAAGTTGCTCAGCCAATGCAGCCTGCCGCTGACCGGTGCCAACTGCATCAAGCGCGTGCTGACGGACCTGGCCTACCTGGAAATCGAAAATGGCGCTTTTGTCCTCAAGGAACGCGCACCTGGCGTCAGCGTTGAAGAGATTGTCAGCAAGACCGCCGGTAAACTGATCGTCCCGGACCACGTTCCAGAAATGCATTTCCAGTGAGGACAGATTCCATGCAAGACGTCGTGATTGTTGCTGCCACCCGCACCGCCGTGGGCAGCTTCCAAGGTGCCCTGGCGAGCATCCCGGCACCGGAACTGGGCGCTGCGGTGATCCGCCGCCTGCTGGAGCAGACGGGTCTCGATCCTGCGCAAGTGGATGAAGTGATCCTCGGCCAGGTGCTGACCGCAGGCAGTGGCCAGAACCCGGCGCGCCAGGCGTCGATCCTCGCCGGCCTGCCGCATGCGGTGCCGAGCCTGACCTTGAACAAGGTCTGCGGCTCGGGCCTCAAGGCCCTGCACCTGGGCGCGCAAGCCATCCGCTGCGGTGACGCCGAGGTGATCATCGCTGGCGGCATGGAGAACATGAGCCTGGCCCCCTACGTACTGCCATCCGCCCGCACCGGCCTGCGCATGGGCCACGCGAAGATGGTCGACAGCATGATCACCGACGGCCTGTGGGATGCGTTCAACGACTACCACATGGGTATCACTGCGGAAAACCTGGTGGACAAATACGGTATCAGCCGTGAAGCCCAGGACGCGTTCGCCGCCGCCTCCCAGCAAAAAGCCGTCGCCGCGATTGAAGCCGGGCGCTTTGCCGACGAGATAACGCCGATCCTGATTCCCCAGCGCAAAGGCGACCCGATTGCCTTTGCCGTGGACGAGCAACCCCGTGCCGGCACCACCGCCGAATCCCTGGGCAAGCTCAAGCCAGCCTTCAAGAAAGACGGCAGCGTCACCGCCGGCAACGCGTCGAGCCTCAATGACGGCGCCGCTGCGGTGCTGCTGATGAGCGCCGACAAAGCCAAGGCCCTCGGCCTGCCGGTCCTGGCGCGTATTGCCAGCTACGCCAACGCAGGTGTCGACCCGGCAATCATGGGCATTGGCCCGGTGTCTGCGACCCGCCGTTGCCTGGACAAGGCCGGCTGGCAACTGGCCGACCTGGACCTGATCGAAGCCAACGAAGCGTTTGCCGCACAGGCACTGGCGGTGGGCAAGGAACTGGAGTGGGATGCGAGCAAGGTCAACGTCAACGGCGGCGCGATTGCCATCGGCCACCCGATTGGCGCTTCAGGCTGCCGCGTGCTGGTGACCCTGCTGCATGAAATGATCAAGCGCGATGCCAAGAAAGGCTTGGCCACCTTGTGCATCGGCGGCGGTCAGGGCGTGGCACTGGCCCTTGAGCGCGACTGATTCAACGAGCAACATGAAAGAGGCCCGGTTCCACGAAAACCGGGCCTTTTTTTGCCTATCTGATTTGCGAACGTCCTTCAATGTAGGAGCTGGCAAGCCAGCGCCTACAATAGATCGCCATCGTCAGCCAGGTTGGGGTACGGCGAAGACCGCATTGGCCCGCACCACGACCTTTTCTCCCACCTGCAAACTGACCGTGGCAAACGCCATCTGCCGCCCGCGCTTGTGATGCTCCAAGTGCACCTCGATCCACTCCCCTACCTGTACCGCCCCCAGATAATCGAGGGTCATGCTCGCGGTAATCAACGGCAACGGCGGGTCGCTGGAAAACGCCATGGCGTAACCCATGCCAACATCCGCCAGGGTCGCCAGCACGCCACCGTGGACCGTGCCGCGTCCGTTGGCATGGCGATTGTCGGCGCGCAGCCCCAGTTGCAAGTGCAGGCCTTCGCCACGGCAATACACCGGACCAAGCAAGTCCAGGAGCGGGCTGCTGCGGGGCAATGGGATAAAACCTTCAGGAATAACAGTCATGGTCGGATCGTCCTTGTGTGCAGACACAAGGTTTAACCCTGGGCGCGCGTTGCAGCCATCAAGATCAATGCGGCAAATCTGTGGCGATAAGCCTACGCCCGCTTTGCGTTCGCCGGGCAAACCCGCTTTAATCGCCGCGCACTTTATCCCGCACACTTGAAGGAACTGTAATGCGCCATCTGGAAGGCAGATTCACTGCACTGTTGTTATTGACTGGCCTGCTGCTCGGCGGCTGCTCGCCCAAGGAGTACTCCGAGGCCACGGCCATCAGTGGCGAACAGGGCCGGGCCGGCGCGCTGCTGGCCTATGAGCATGAGTTGAGCCTGGCGATGCCAGTAGCCCTGCTGGCACCGCGCATGCAGGCCACTCGCCAAGCCTGTGAGTCGGCGCAGTTCGGCGCCTGCAATATCCTGCGTATCGAAGAGAACAGCGACGGCGGCATGATCGTGCTACGCATTGTTCCAAACGGTGTCGAGCCGTTGGTGAGCATGGCGGCCGAGGGCGGTCAACTGGGCCAGCGTATCACCAGCGCCGAGGACCTGGCCGACGCCGTGGCCGATGTGCGCCGTCGCCAGGAACGCTTGCAGGCCCAGCAAAAACGCCTGGATGAACTGGCTGCGCGCAAGGACATCACCGTGGGCGATCTGATCACCCTCAGCAAGGAACAGGCCGCCATCGAAAACGAGCTGCAGGAACTGGCACAGATCGCCGCCGGCCAACAGCGGCGCCTGGACACCAACCGCGTGACCCTGAACTTCCAACCCTCAGACGGCGAACATCAGCAATCGCGCTTTGCCAGGATGTTCGGCAACCTGGGCGACAACCTGGTCGATGGCACCGCCGATGCCCTGGAGCGCTCCAGCTATGTGCTGCCGTTTGTGATCCTCGCGTTCCCGGTGTTGTGGCTGTGGGTCTGGTTGTGGCGCAAGCTGGTCAAGCGTCGCCCCTGACCTCAGCGCTTGATGCAGCGCTGGTAACGCTCATCCACGCGCTGGGCGAACCAGGCCGTGGTGAGGTTGCGGGTGATCTTCGGGCTCTTGAGCACAATACCCGGCAGGATCGCCCGCGGCAGCGGTTTGCCTTCGGCTTTCTCGGCCAGGGCAAACACCCGCTGGTACAGGGTGGTCTCTTCAAAATCCAGGCGATCGCCCTGCTCTAGCTGGCTGCGAATGCTCGGGTTGCGCATGTCCAGCTTCTTGCCCAATGAACGCACCGCCAGCTCCGTGGTGCCGGGCATGATGGAGCCATGCAGGATCAGATCCCCATCCAGCGCCAGACGCGTGCCCGAGGCGCGGCTGACGGCAGCCTGGAACGCCGCATTGCGACTGGCGTACCAACCGGCGTTGAAATCCGCAAAACGGTACAGCGGCTGGCTGTAGTTCACCGGGTAGCCGAGCAAATGGGCGATGCCGAAGTACATGCCACCCCGTCGGGTAAACACTTCCCGGCGAATGCTGCCGTCCACGGTGTAGGGATAGCCCCTGGCCTGTTTCTCGGCAAAGGCAATGCTCACCTGCATCGGGCCTGCGGTATGCACGGGGTTGAAACTGCCAAACAAAGTGCGCCCCAACGGCACAGTGCCAATGAAATCATCAAAGATACCACTCAGGTCTTTTTCGGTACGCGCAGCGCTCAGGCGCTCGGCGTAGGACTTGCCCGTGGGCGAACGCAGTTGCAACGCGGTACGCACCAGCACGGCCGGCACATGCACTTTGCCTGCACGACGGAGGATTTCATCCTGGGCGATCTTGCCCATGTTCGGCACCGGCGGGTCGACCTGGTAGGTGGACTCCTGCTCGGTCACGGCCAGTACCGCGCAGATATTCTCGGTGCTGGGGTAGATGTCCTGGCTGTCGAAGGCGGTGTAGATATCCTGGGCCCAACCGGCGCGATCCGACACCTTGGCCGGCATCAGCCGCACGATCTGCGCCTTGACCTCGGCCTCACTGCGCTCGGGCTGTTGCTGGCTGCGTTGGGTTGAACAGCCGGCCATGACCAACAAGGCGGCCAGGCAGGGAATCAGCCGGGATGAAAGCATGCGAGGGTGTCCTGTAAGCCGATGAAAGCACCCACTATCTCACAAACCCACACCCACCCCTGTAGGAGCCGGCTTGCCGGCGAAGAACGTCAACGGTAACGCGTACCACCTGAATGAACGCGTTGTTTGTGAGTTTTTCGCCGGCAAGCCGGCTCCTACAGGGGTGTAGCGTCAGGATCAGATCCCGGAAAGCGCCAGGTCCATCGCAAAGTAGGTGAAGATCAAGTCCGCACCGGCACGCTTGATCGAGCCCAGGGTCTCACGCACCACCCGTGCTTCATCAATGGCCCCTGCCTGGGCACCGAACTTGATCATCGCGTATTCGCCACTGACCTGGTAGGCCGCCACGGGCAAGCGCGAGGCTTCACGGATATCGCGGATGATGTCCAGGTAGGCGCCGGCCGGCTTGACCATCAGGCAGTCGGCACCTTCCTGCTCGTCGAGCAGGGATTCGCGCACGGCTTCGCGGCGGTTCATCGGGTTCATCTGGTAGCTTTTGCGATCGCCCTTCAGCGCACTGCCGCCCGCCTCGCGGAACGGGCCATACAGGGCCGAAGCGAATTTGGTGGAATAGGCCATGATCGGGATATGGTTGAAACCGGCCGCATCCAGGGCCCGGCGAATAGCCTGGACCTGGCCGTCCATCGCCGCCGACGGCGCGATCACATCGGCACCGGCGCGGGCGGCCGCCACTGCTTGCTTGCCCAGGTTGGCCAGGGTGCGGTCGTTGTCCACTTCATTACCGTGCATCACGCCGCAATGGCCGTGATCGGTGTATTCGCAGAAGCAGGTGTCGGACATCACGATCATCTCCGGCACCGCGTCCTTGCAGATCGCCGACATGCGCGACACCAGCCCACGCTCGTTCCAGGTGTCGCTGCCGCTGGCGTCCAGGTGATGAGACACGCCAAACGTCATCACCGACTTGATCCCGGCGCGGGCAAAGCGCTCGATTTCACTGGCCAGTTTCGATTCAGGGATGCGCATCACACCGGGCATGCTGGTAATCGGTACGAAATCGTCGATTTCTTCTTCGACAAAAATCGGCAACACCAGGTCATTGAGGGTGAATTCGGTTTCCTGGAACAGGCTGCGTAACTCGGGGGAACGACGTAGGCGGCGAGGACGGGTTTCGGGGAACTGGCTGGACATGAATGCTCCTGAAAAAAACAGGCGAAAAAACCTAGGGGCGAAAGCTTATGCCCTACGCACCCATCAGAACAAACGCTGGGGAACAACAGTTTATTCCCCTGGCGGTAACAATTGCATTGACCTACAGCCGTAGACAGCCCTCTATGCAGAGCGTCACGGCACCACCGATCCAGACTTCATCACCTTGCCGGGCGACACGGATTCGCCCTACACGCCCCATGGTAGTGCCCTGGCTGACCACATACGCATCGGGCGCCAAGCCTTCGCCCAGCAACCACTGCGCCAGGCCGGCATTCAGGCTGCCAGTGGCCGGATCTTCCGGCGCCCCATCACCAGCAATGAACGCCCGCACCTCAAACTGCGCATCAACCTCATCGCGGGCAGGATCACACGGGGCAATCACGCCCACCGCCAGCCCCAGCAACTTTGAATAGTCCGGCTGCAAGGCCAGTACCGCCTGCCGATCAGTCAACATCAGGGCCAGCCAGCCCGCGCCGTTATCGACCCATTGGCTGCGAAGGATCGCCTCGGGCTCAAGGTTCAGGGCCAGGCGCACACGCTCCAGCAACTCAACATCCAACGGGCCCGAACGGATCAAGGGCGGGGCGATAAACGCCAACTCGTCACCCTCGCGGCGGATGCGCACCAGGCCGATCTCGCATTCCTGGATGATCTCGCTGCCCCGGGGCACGCCACCGGCTTGCAGCCATGCCTGGCAACTGCCCAGGGTTGGATGGCCGGCGAAGGGCAGTTCCTGCACGGTGGTAAAAATCCGCACTCGGTAATCGGCACGTGGGTCCCGGGGCTGGAGCAGGAAGGTGGTTTCGCTGAGGTTGGTCCATTGGGCAAAGTCGGCCATCTGCTGGTCGCTGAGGCTATCGGCGCCCAGCACTACAGCCAGTGGGTTGCCCTTGAGTGCGACCCTGCTGAACACGTCCAGTTGCTTGAAATCGAAAGTCGGCATGGGTCAGCTCGGAATATTCAGGCCACGGATCACCGCTGGCCGGGCGACAAAACCATCCAACGCCCGCAGTACATTGGGGAAGTCGGTAATGCCCACCAGATCGCCCGACTCATAGAAACCAATCAGGTTGCGGATCCAGGGGAAGGTGGCGATGTCGGCAATGCTGTACTCGTCGCCCATGATCCAGGTACGGCCCAGCAGGTGCTTTTCCAGCACGCCGAGCAGGCGCCGGGCTTCAGCGGCGTAGCGGTCGCGGGGGCGTTTGTCTTCGTAGGCCTTGCCGGCGAACTTATTGAAGAAACCGACCTGGCCGAACATCGGCCCGATCCCGGCCATCTGGAACATCAGCCATTGCAGGGTTTCATAGCGCACAGCGGGGGCCTGGGGCAGCAGTTGGCCAGTTTTTTCAGCCAGGTAGATCAGGATCGCACCCGACTCGAACAACGCCAGCGGTTCGCCGCCCGGGCCATTGGGGTCGATGATCGCCGGGATCTTGTTGTTGGGGTTCAGGGACAGGAACTCCGGGGAAAGCTGGTCCTGGGTGTCGAAGCTGACCTTGTGCGCCTCATACGCCAGGCCCACCTCTTCGAGCATGATCGATACCTTGACGCCATTGGGGGTCGCCAGCGAGTACAACTGCAAACGCTCGGGATGCTGGGCTGGCCATTTGGTAATAATCGGAAACGCTGCGAGTGAAATCATCGATATACCCCAAGCTGAGAAAAACCCATGATAGCCATCTAGCGGCCAGGCTGCATTGGTCTTCAATCCGCAACATCGGCGCGCTAATCTCGGGTTTCAGCGAACCAAAACGCTATGGCGCACTCTTAGAAGCGCTTGAACGGTTGAATGGAGGCATACCGCCATACTCATGGAAAACCGCACGATGCTTGGAGCGTCGCTGTGGCTGGGCCTTGCGGTCTTGATCCGAAGCACTGAAGACTCGAAACCTCATGACAATCAAGCCTCTGTGCCTTGGTAAACGCTTTAAACGATATGCTTACTACCTGCTACCGATGTTCTTCGTAGGCGGCGCCTTGATGCTGGCCTTCGAAGCTCGCGAAAGCAGTGCCGAACCGAAGAACGGCGTACAGACCCTGGTCTTCCTGCGCCATGGCGAAAAACCCGCCGGCGGCCTGGGCCAGCTCAATTGCCAGGGCCTCAACCGCGCGATGAACCTGGCCACGGTGCTGCCGGAAAAATTCGGCGCCGCCGATTTCGTGTTCGCCGCCAATCCGACGCGCAATGTCGAGGAAGGCGAGTTCGACAATTCCTACAGCTATATTCGTCCATTGATGACCATCAGCCCCAGCGCGATCAAACTTGGGCTACCAGTCAACATCGAGTTTTCGGCCAACGATACCAGCGACCTGGCTGACGAATTGATGGAAGACAAATACCACAACTCCACCATCTACACGGCCTGGTCCCACGGCTACCTGCCGGAGTTGATCAATAAGGTGGCGAGCGAAGCGGTCGGTGAGAAATACACCATCACCGAAGACTGGTCCGGCGGTGACTTCGACACGTTGTACGTGCTGACCCTGACCTGGCACAACGGCAAGGCCAGCCTGCTCAGCCGCAACTACAAGCAAGGGCTGGATAACGGCTTGCACACGTGCCCGGATGCGACGCACGTAAACAACGCCGATGCATGACCTTGCCGGCGATCGCGTCCCGTCTGACAGGCCGCTATCGCCACCAAGCTGGCTCCTACAAGGTTCATGACCGCGTATGATGCGTCGCTATCGACTTATCTGCGGATCTTGACCATGTCTAACCTCACCTCTGCCAGCCCTGCACGCGGCTGGTCCTTCTGGTGGAAACCGGCGCTGTTCCTGTTGGTGGCCTGCGTCGGCCTGTATTACGTGAAGTGGTCGCCCTACTACTTCAAGGCCTTCATCGCGGCCGACAGCCATAGCATCGGTAACTCGATTCTCAATGACCAGCAAGGCTCGCCATTGGCGGCGGCCCTGGCCTATGCCCAGGTGTATTTCCTCGCGATCTGGAAAGCCGCCGTGCTGGCGGTGATTCTCGGCTCGTTGCTGCAGGTCTTGATTCCACGGGACTGGCTGTTGCGCTTGTTCGGCCGCGCCGGGCTTGGCTCCACGGTACGCGGCGGGCTGTTCGCCCTGCCGGGCATGATGTGCAGTTGCTGCGCCGCGCCAGTGGCGGCCGGCATGCGCCGCCAACAGGTTTCGGTGGGGGCCGCGCTGGCGTTCTGGATGGCCAACCCGGTGCTCAACCCGGCCACGCTGGTGTTCATGGGCTTTGTCCTGGGCTGGGACTTTGCCGCGCTGCGGCTGGTGGCCGGGATCGTGCTGGTGATCGGGGTAGCGTTGATCGCCCAACGTATCGCTCGTCCTGAGCAAGTGCCACAGGTGGCGCTGGAGGCCGTGGCCGACGTCAGTGGCACCGAGACCCAGCCGTTCCTCAGCCGCTGGTTGCGCACCCTGTGGCAGTTGTTCTGGAGCACCATCCCGGTGTACATCCTGGCGGTGTTGCTGCTGGGCGCGGCGCGGGTGTGGCTGTTTCCCCATGTGGATGGCGCAATGGCCGACAGCTTGCTGTGGCTGGTGCCGCTGGCGATTGTCGGCACCTTGTTTGTGATCCCGACGGCGGCGGAAATCCCGATTGTGCAAACCATGATGGCCCTCGGGCTGGGGACCGGGCCGGCGGTGGCACTGTTGATGACCCTGCCGAGCGTGAGCCTGCCGTCACTGTTGATGCTGCGCAAGGATTTCGATGCGCGGGTGCTGGTGACGGTGGCTGGGCTGACCATGCTGATGGGGGTGGTGTGTGGGTTGGTCGCGGTGGTGGTTCTTTAGTGACTCGGTGAATGTTGGGGCACCCTCACATGTTTGACCGCATGCACTGCAAGATCAGTGACCTGACGCCGCCGGCCCCGCCTTCGCGGTAAACGGCGGTTTGGCCAGCCACACCAGCAGGATCAAGCCCATGAACATCCACCCCAGCAACGTGAAGTAATCCACGGTGGACATCATATAGGCCTGGCTGGTGAGGACCTGGTCCAGTTGCGCATAGGCCTTGTGCCCGGCACCGCCCAGGGCATTGAGCGCATCCCGCGTGGCGGAATCATAGGTGCTCATGCTCTCACTCATGTAGGCATGATGCTGATCGGCCCGGCGAATCCAGATCCAGGTGGTCAGCGACGCCGCAAAGCTGCCGCCCAGGGTCCGCAGGAATGTCGCCAGGCCTGCGCCGTCGGCGATCTGGTGGGGTGGCAGGTCAGACATCAGGATGCTCAAGGTCGGCATAAAGAACAGTGCCACACCGATGCCCATGAACAGTTGCACCATGGCGATGTGCTGGAAATCCACTTCATTGGTGAACCCGGCGCGCATAAAGCAGCTCAGGCCAATCGCCAGGAATGCCAGGCCGGCCAGCAGGCGCAGGTCGAACTTGTGCGCGTATTTGCCGACAAACGGTGACATCAACACCGGCAGAATCCCGATCGGCGCCACGGCCAACCCGGCCCAGGTCGCGGTGTAGCCCATCTGCGTCTGCAGCCACTGCGGCAGGATCAGGTTGATGCCAAAAAACCCGGCGTAGCCCAGCACCAGCACAATAGTGCCAATGCGAAAATTGCGGTGGGCAAACAGCCGCAGGTTGACCACCGGGTGTTTATCGGTCATTTCCCAGATCACGAACACCGCCAGGGCGATCACCGAGATGGCCGCGCCGATGATGATGAAGTTGGACTCGAACCAGTCCAGGTCGTTGCCCTTGTCGAGGATGATCTGCAAGGCCCCGACCCCGACGATCAGGCTCAACAACCCGACGTAATCCATCGGTTGATGGCTGGTCACCACCGGGCGCTTCTTGAGCTGGGAGCGCACCACCATCACCGCAAAAATCCCGATGGGCACGTTGATAAAGAAGATCCACGGCCAGCTGTAGCTGTCGGTGATCCAGCCACCGAGAATGGGACCTGCAATCGGTGCCACCACCGTGACCATCGCCAGCAACGCCAGGGCCATGCCGCGCCTGGCGGGCGGATACACCGCAATCAGCAGGGTCTGGGTCATCGGGTACAACGGCCCCGCCACCAGGCCTTGCAGCACCCGAAACCCGATGAGCTCGGGCATCGAGGTGGAGACACCACACAGGAACGAGGCCAGCACAAACAGGAGGGTGGCCCACAAAAACAACTTCACTTCGCCAAAGCGCCGGCTCAACCAGCCGGTCAGCGGCAAGGCAATCGCATTGCTCACCGCAAACGAGGTGATGACCCAGGTGCCCTGCTCCGAACTCACCCCCAGGTTGCCGGAAATGGTCGGCAACGCCACGTTGGCGATGGTGGTGTCGAGCACCTGCATGAAGGTCGCCAGGGACAGGCCAATGGTGGCCATCAGTAAGCTGGGCGGTGTGAAAGAGGCGTTATCGCTCATTAGCGTTGCGCTGCCTTGGGCACGGCCACGCTGTTGTCATGGATCAGTTGGGTGATCATCGCGTCGGCTTCGCTCAACTGGCGGTCATACACATTGGTGCTGAACGAGGCTTTTTGCGGCGGCTGTTGCGCCAGCACCGGGCCGCTCTGGTCGTGCAGATTGACCTCCACCTGGGTCGACAAACCCACCCGCAATGGGTGTTTGGCCAGTTCCTCGGCATTGATATGAATGCGCACCGGCACCCGCTGCACAATCTTGATCCAGTTACCGGTGGCGTTCTGCGCCGGCAGCAAGGCAAATGCGCTGCCGGTTCCGGCGCCGAGGCTGTCGATGGTGCCGCTGTACTTCACATCACTGCCGTAGAGATCGGCCTCGATGTCCACCGGCTGGCCAATGCGCATATTGCGCAGCTGGGTTTCCTTGAAATTGGCGTCGATCCACAGTTGGTCCAGGGGAATCACCGCCATCAATGCGGTGCCCGGTTCGACACGCTGACCCAGTTGCACGGTGCGCTTGGCGACGTAGCCGGTGACCGGTGCGATCAGGGTACTGCGCGCATTGGCCAGATAGGCCTGGCGTAATTGCGCAGCGGCGGCCTGCACATCCGGGTGGGACGAAATCACCGTGTCATCCACCAGCGCGGTGGAGGTGTTGAGTTGCTGTTGCAGGTTGGCCAGGGAGTTGCTCGCCGCGCTCAGGGCGTCGCGGGCATGGGACAGTTCTTCCAGGGAAATCGCGCCACCCTGGGCGAGGATTCTGCGGCGGTTGAAGTTGTCCTGGGCGGTTTGCACCTGGGCTTTTTGCGCCAGTACCTGAGCCTTCATGCCATCGACATTGCTGTACAAGCCACGCACCTGGCGCACCGTACGCGCCAGGTTGGCCTGGGCACTTTGCAGGCCGACGGCGGCATCGTTGGGGTCGAAGTTGATCAGCACCTGGCCTTCATGCACCAGGTCGCCATCATCGGCACCAATGCTGACCACGGTACCGGTGACCAGCGGGGTGATTTCCACCACATTGCCGTTGACGTAGGCGTCATCAGTGCTTTCGCTCCAACGGCCATACAGTTCGTGCCAACCCCACACACCGACGATGCCGAGAACCACGATCAGGGTCAGGCCCAGCAGCATGATTTTGCGTTTGCGCGGGTTGCTGTCGTTGGGTTGGGATTCAGCGGTGTTGTTTGCTTGGGCAGTCGCCATGACAAGTACCTTGGGTTAATCAGTGCGCCCTACGCGCTGCAGCGTGATGGGATCACCTGCCGCGATAAGGATTTTCTTGAGGATGCGTTCCAGGGTCTGCAACTCGCCGGGCTCCAGCACGCCGGCCAACTGGTTCAGGGCCTGGGCGCCGATCTGCGGCAACAGGTCTGCCAGGCGCTGGCCTTCAGCAGTGAGCACAAGCTGCACCTGGCGCCGATCCTGTTCGGAACGCTTGCGCGCCAGCAGGTCCTTTTGCTCCAGGCGGTCGAGCATGCGGGTCATCGAGCCACTGTCCAGGGACAGGTTGCGGCACAGTTCTGCCGGGGTATCGACGCCGAACTGGGCCATGATGATCAACACCTTGAACTGCGCGGCGGTGATGCCGTGGGGTTCCATGTGGGTATCGATGATGCGGTCCTTGAGGATCGCGGCGCGGCCCAGCAACAGGCCGAGGTGGCAGTTGTGGAAGTTTTGCGGGGTGAAGTGATCCATCGGCAAGTCACCTTATTACTGCCTAGGCAGCGAATATGTGACTAAATATTACTGCCTAGGCAGTGAATGTCAAACAAAATGCTTAGCTTGCTTGGCAATTGACTACTCAACGGTATGTTCTAAGGATCACCTGATAGGCAGCAGCGGATGGCGTGATTACCGTGTAGCCCTCCTTTGCCAGCACGTATAGCCCCTCATGCAGCGTTCAACACTTCCGCGCCCCTTGCTCACCTTCATCGTCATGATGACGCTGGCTTGCTCCTCAGTCGCCATGGCGGGCAGTTGCACGGCCACCGATTCCGTCACGCAAACCCTCAACTTCGGCGCCAGCCTGGCCAGCGCCGGCCTGACGATACCCGCCGACACTCCCAATGGCACCGTGGTCTACCAAGACACTCTGTCCGCAAGCGCTCACCTCTGGAGATGCACGGCAACCTCGCAGTACGGCGTACTCCTCAATCCGTCGCACGGGACGATCACTGGCAGGGAATCGATCTTCCCCCTGGGCAAAAGCGGGCTCTCCTACCGTATCTGGATGGATTCGTTAAACCGCTACGAACTCTCCTTGCAGCCAATCCCCTCAAACGCCAACTACGGGATCAGTGCAGGGTCGGTGCGCCTGGAAATCATCAAGACTGGCGAACTGACGGATAAAGTCAGGATCAGTGCAGGCCTCCTGGGCACTTTGCAAGACGATGATCTGATCCTGAAAAGATTCAACCTGACCAATGCCATCGTCTTGAACAGCGCCTCCTGCCAGACCCCTTCCGTCCCGGTGGACATGGGGATCGACTACACCCTCGAAGACTTCCCCCGGACTGGTCCCACCCAACGTCGAGTACCCTTCAACATTGCCCTGAAACAGTGCCAGACCGGCATCAAGAAGGTGACCTACTCGATCAAGGCCAACACCCCGGTCATCGACGCAGCCAAAGGCATTGTTGCGCTCAGCAACGACAAGACCAACGCCAAGGACATCGCCCTGCAATTGATGAATCAGGCCGGACAGCCCCTGGCACTGGATACCACCTATCCCTTCAACGCTTTCACCACGAGCGGCACCAGCTTCAACATCCCGCTGTCGGCGGCCTACTACCGCCTGGGCAGCACTGAACTCAAGGCCGGCAACGGCAACACCAGCGTGACGTTTATCGTGAACTACCTGTAGCAAACTAAGGATCGTCTGATTTTCCCTACACCCGGCGACACCTAAAGTGCCGGCATGCGATTGAAGACCTACCTGCACCAGATCAGCCCGATTCTGTCTACCCCCGACGCCGCCCGCCGCCTGTTGCGCATTTTTGCGTTGGTGGTGCTGGTGGGCATCCTGGGTGGGGTGTACAGCTTCCTGCTGTTCACGTTCAACAATGAAATTTCCCAGCGGCGCAGCTATATGAGCAGCGCCATTGCCGAAGCCCATACGTTTTTCACCACCCGAGAATCCCTGCTCGAAAGCCTCAGCCTGTCGGCCACCCGGCGCGTTAAAAATGCCGACAGCGCCGTGTCCGCCGAAGAAATCCACCTGCTGCTGGGCACCCGCCCCGCCAAGCAATGGAGCATCTGGCTAACCCAGCGCATGCGTGATTACCTCAAGGACAAGCAACTCAACCTGATCTACGTCACCAGTGGCGCCGAGGCCAAGGTGCTGCGCCTGTACAACGCCACCCCGCCAGCGAGTGATTTGCCAAAGGACCTGCTCAAGCAATTGGACCACCTGAAACAGGTAAACCCTCCCGCCCTGCAAGAACTGTGGCTGACCCAAAGCACCCAAGGCCACTCCCAGTTGTACATTTTCATTCGCCTGGACGAGCGCGATGCGGACTCCGGCTGGCTGGGCCTGGAAATGGATGACCGCGAAGTCTCCAACACCCTGAGCGATCACAGCGCCGGGGAGTTCACCATGTTCAACTCCCAAGGGTTGCCGTTGTTCAGCAACAGCGCCCGGCCCCAGGCCAGCCAGGCCTTGCCGCGCCTGCTGCAACATGATTTCTTTGGTTTTGTCGGCAATGGATGGCTGCCCGAGCAACTGGTGCTGCGCAAACAGCTGAAGTCCTCGGACTGGCAACTGACCTACTCCATCGACCTGCGTGCGGTGCTGTTATCGTTGTGGCCACAACTGCTCGGCGCCCTGGCGTTCTGTGTGTTTGGTATCAGCCTGGTGTGGCTGCTGACCCGCCGCATTGAACACCGCTTCATTGCGCCCGCGATCCACCGTATCCAGGCCCTGGTGGAAAGCGAGCTGTTCAGCCGTGACGTGATCCAGACCGCCCCTGTGGCCCTGTGTGTATTGCGCCGCACCGACGGCCAAGTGGTGCTGGAAAACACCCTGTGCCAGCAATGGCTGGGCCAGAGCGGTGAACGCGAACAGCTGAGCCCTGGCTGGATCCGCCAAGCCTTCGATACCCAGGCGCCGACGCTTTCCGATTACTTTGAAACCGCCGACGGCCGCCACCTGTACCTTAGCTGTGCGCCCACCCGCTACAAAGGTGAGGACGTGTTGCTGTGCACCTTCAGCGACATCAGTACGCGCACCGAGATCGAAGCGGCGCTGGAGCAGGCGCGGCAACTGGCCGACGCCGCCAATGAGGCCAAGACCCTGTTCCTGGCGACCATGAGCCATGAAATCCGCACCCCGCTGTATGGCGTATTGGGCACCCTGGAACTGCTGGCCCGCACCCATCTGGACCCGCAACAGAAAAGCTACCTGCAAGCCATAGAAGGCTCCTCCGCTACCTTGTTGCAATTGATCTGTGACGTGCTCGACGTGTCCAAGATCGAGGCCGGGCAACTGGCCCTGGAACTGAGCGAGTTTTCCACCCTGGCCCTGGTCCAGGAAGTGGTCCACGGCTATGCCGCGGCGGCCCAGAGCAAGGGCTTGCACC
This sequence comes from Pseudomonas sp. FH4, assembly GCF_000510915.2. Taxonomy (NCBI): domain Bacteria; kingdom Pseudomonadati; phylum Pseudomonadota; class Gammaproteobacteria; order Pseudomonadales; family Pseudomonadaceae; genus Pseudomonas; species Pseudomonas sp. FH4. Next base: position 81,282 of record NZ_AOHN01000018.1, read on the forward strand.
TGTATGCCTGCATCGACCCACAGATGCCGGACCGGGTCATCGGCGACATCAGCCGGATCCGCCAGATCCTCAACAATCTGTTGAGCAATGCCGTGAAGTTCACCGACTCCGGGCGCATCGTCTTGCGGGCCACGTTGTTGAGCCGCGATGGCGAACGCGCCAGCGTGCAATGGCAGGTCTCGGACACCGGCAAAGGCATCGCCGGTGACGATCAACCGTTTATTTTCGACCCGTTCTACCAGACCGCCGGCAACACCAATGTAGTGGCCGGAACCGGCCTGGGCCTGCCGATCTGCCTGCGCCTCACACACTTGATGAATGGCAGCCTGCGCATGGTCAGCGAGACCGGGCTGGGCAGCAGTTTTTCCCTGACCCTGCCGCTGGTGGAGTGCGCCAAAGACGTGTTGCCCGCCAGCATGACGGCCTTGTTGCCAGACGTCATTTACGTGGTGTCGCCGGTCCGCGAACTGGCCGAGGCCGTCAGCGGCTGGTTGCGCCGCTGGGGCGCCCGCCCGCAGATCGGCTTGCCATCGGCCATGGACCCGGCCGGCGCGGGCCTGTTGATCGAGCTGCACCCCGGCCAGGCCGAGCTACGCCTGGCGCCGCAGTGGAACGGGCCACTGGTGCTGGCCAGCAGCGACGGCTGCACAGTGCCGCAGATCATGCTGGGCGGCTGCAAAGTCAACCTCAATGACCTGCACGCCATTCACCACGCGGTGAGCCAGGCCCAGGGCATACCGGTGGCGACACCCCAGGCGAGCCATGAGCAGCGCCATCTGCGCAAGTTGCACCTGCATATCCTGGTGGCCGAGGACAACGTCATCAATCAACTGATCCTGCGTGATCAATTGGAAGAGCTGGGCTGCACCGTGGAACTCACCTCGGACGGCGAAGAAGCCCTGTCACGCTGGCGCGCCGGAACGTTCGACATCGTGCTGAGCGACGTCAACATGCCCAAGCTCAACGGCTACGCACTGGCCCAGGAACTACGACGCCTGGGCTGCAGCGTGCCGATCATCGGCGCCACCGCCAACGCCATGCGTGGCGAAGCAGCCTTATGCCTGGCGGCCGGGATGAATCACTGCCTGGTCAAACCCTTCACCCTGCGAGCCTTGTTCAATGAACTGGCTCCCTATGAACGAGCCCTCCATGAATCGCTGTAGCATTTTGATCGTCGAAGACCACCCCTTCCAGCATCAGTACCTGCAGCATCTGTTCAGTGAGCTGGGGGATTTCCATGTGGAATCGGCGCGCGATGGCGAAGAGGCATTGACCTGTCTGCGCCGGCGCACTTTCGACCTGGTGCTGACCGACCTGCTGATGCCCGGCATGGACGGTGTGCAATTTATCCAGGGCCTGGCCACTCTGCGCGCCAAGCCGGCACTGGCGATCATGAGCGCCGCCTCCCGACGCATGCTGATGAGCGCAAGCCTGGTGGCGAGTAACCTGCAAGTGAATGTGATCGGGCTGATATCCAAGCCGGTGAACATCGCAGCCTTGCGCAACCTCACCGAGCAATTGCTGGGCCTGCGCCAGGTGGTACTGCCCGAAACGGCGCCGGGCATCGAGCGCCAGGCCATTCTTGAAGCCCTGGACAACGGCGAGTTGCAAGCCTGGTTCCAACCCAAGAAAGCCCTGGCCAACGCGCGCATTGTCGCCGCCGAAGCCCTGGTGCGCTGGATCCACCCCGAGTACGGCGTGTTGCTGCCCGGTGCATTCCTGCCCGCACTCAAGGCCTACAGCCTGGAGGAGCGCCTGCTGTGGCGGGTACTGGAACAGGCCATCGCCGCCCAGGCCCGCTGGCGGGTACAGGGCTATGACATCCCGGTGTCGATCAACCTGCCCACGCACCTGCTCAACAGCTATGACCTGGCCGACCGCATCCTCGCTTTCGTTCTGGAACACCAGGGCATTCCCGGGCGCATTTGTTTCGAGTTGATGGAGTGCTCGGTGCCCCAGGACATCAGTAATTTCTACGCCGGCGCCTGCCGTTTGCGGATCAAGGGCTTTGGCCTGTCCCAGGATGACTTCGGCAAGGGCTACAGTTCGTACATGAACCTGGTGTCGACGCCGTTTACCGAACTGAAGATCGACCGCGCACTGGTCCAGGGCTGCAACGACAACGAAGAACTGGCACAGGCACTGACCAGCATTGTCGCCCTCGGCCGACAATTGGGCCTGACCGTAGTGGCCGAAGGCGTGGAAACCGCGCAAGAACTTGCGCTGTTGCGTAAGATCGACTGCACTCAGGTCCAGGGCTTCCTGATTTCCCACGCGGTCTCTTCAGACCAGTTCCAGCAGTTGCTGAACCAGGATGGTCCGGCAAGCACCTATTGAGACTTTATTTCAGAGGCCATTGTGTCCGACCGTTTTCCCCTTCCCGCCTGCCGGGTCGCGTAATGAATCAGCCCAATGCCTTCCTGGAGAAACTGGCCAGCAGTTCACTGCGCCTGAACAAAGGCTTGATGGTGCTCGGCGCCCTGGTGCTGGTGCTGGCGGGGATCAGCTACGTGGGCGTGCAACGCATGATCGGCGAACAGAGCGACACCACGCGCTTTCACTTTGCCCGGTTGATGGAAAACATCGCGGAACAACAGGCCTTTCTTGCCACGGTTTCCCAGCAAAGTGCCCAGGGCGACCTGTTGCCACCGTTGACCTCTGCACAGCCCACACCCAGGGCGTTGCCCGAGCAGGGGCCGAATATTTATGAAGGCCGGGAGTTCAGCTATTCCCTGCCTTACAGCGTGAAGCTCAACCCGGCACGTATTGCCCCCAGCCAACGCACCAAGGTGTTTGACCTGGCCGCCCACCTGACGGCTTTCTACAGCGCCTTCTGGTCGGCTTCGCACTATCAGTCACCCCAGGTTCTGCTGTTCAACGGGCCGGACAACTTTGATATTTCGGTACCTTCAGCCGGTGCCCTGCGTGATGCAGGGCAGATCCAGGGCGGGGCCTTTGCCGATGTGGTGCACCGGGTAGAAACCAGCCTGCACGAAAACCCTCGCCAACCGCCGGACAACCAAGTCCACTGGAAAGCCTTCGGTGACGCCTCCAGCAGCGCGGTGACCCCCACCTTGCTCGCCTATATCCACATTGACCTGGCCCCGACAAGCCTGCATATCCAGGGCGCCAGCAGCCATGTACTGGTCGCCTCGCTGCTGGCACCGTCCCAGGTCAATAACATCGAGCGCCTCATGCAGTGGTCGATCTACGACCACTTCACCCTGATCGCACCGTCCGGCGAAGTGCTGGCCGGGGCCCAGAACGCAGGAAAAGTCCTGGAAAACGGGGTGAACTTCACCCGTGATGGGCTGGTGTTCAAGCTGACCAGCCCCGATGCACAACCCTGGACGGCGATCTATGTCATCGGTTTCAAGAGTTTCTTGAGCTATGCCTTGTGGCCGCTGCTGTGCCTGGCCGTGCTGATACTGGCAGGCCTGGGCGGCGGCCGAGCCTTCAATCGCTGGTACAAAAACCATGTAATCCTGCCCGCCCACCAGGCCCACGCCAGCATTGCCGAAAGCGAAGCCTTCAGCCGTGCCGTGATCGATACCGCACCGGCCGGCCTGTGCGTGATACGCCGCAGCGACCATCACGTGCTGCTGGAAAACCAGCGCGCGCGGCAGTGGCAAGGCACGCCAAAGCTGATCAATGCCCTGTGCCAGCACTGCAACCTCAGCGAGTCCGGCCAGGCCGACCTGGAGATCGACGGGCGCCATCTGCAAGTGGCCTTCATCAATACCCGCTATCAAGGCCAGGACGCCTGGCTGTGTGCCTTCCATGATGTGACGCGGCATATCGAAGATGCGATTGCCCTGGAAGACGCCCGCCACGCCGCCGACTCAGCCAATGAAGCCAAGACCCGCTTCCTGGCGACCATGAGCCATGAGATCCGCACGCCTTTGTACGGCGTACTCGGCACCCTGGAATTACTCGGACTGACGCCGCTGCAACCGCGCCAGCAGGATTACCTGCACACCATCCAGCGCTCCTCCGCCACGCTGTTCCAACTGATCAGCGATGTGCTGGATGTGTCGAAGATCGAGTCCGGGCAAATGACCCTGGAAGCCCAGGACTTCTGCCCCCTGGAGCTGACCGAAGACACTGTGCGCACCTACAGCGCCTTTGCCCGGGCCAAAGGCTTGCAACTCTATGCCTGCATCGACGCGACGGTGCCGGACCGGGTGCGGGGCGATCCGTTGCGGATCCGGCAGATTCTCAACAACCTGCTGAGCAATGCCATCAAGTTCACTGACCACGGGCGAGTGGTGCTGCGGCTACGCTCACTGGATGCCGACCGGGCGCGCCTGCAATGGCAGGTCAGCGACTCGGGCGTGGGCATTTCACAGGCCCAGCAGGTGCAGTTGTTCGACCCGTTCTATCAGGTCCACGGCACCGGCCATCAAACCGGTGCGGGGCTGGGCCTGGCGATCTGCAAATGGTTGTGCGAGTTGATGGCAGGCTCGCTGACCGTCGTCAGCGAGCCTGGCCTGGGCAGCAGCTTTACCCTGCAACTGGACCTTGAACCGGTAGCCGGCACACTGGCCGACTGCCCCGAGTTCGCGCCGCAGGCGCCTGCGATTTATGTGCGCGCACCAGTGCCGGAGTTGGCGCAGCACCTGTGCGCCTGGCTCAATCGCCTGGGCGTGGAAGCCAGCCCTCAGTTGCCACCAGCCCTGTCGTCAGCCGTGTGGGTGGATGTATTGCCGAGCGCCAAAGATGCGCCCTGGCCTGGATCACGTGTGATCGCCAGCGCCGACGGGCCAAACCCGCCGGCCTACGCGGGCGGCGCCTGGCAGGTCGATGCCTATGATGTACGCGCGATTGCCTGGGCCGTGTGCCTGGCGCAGGCTGGCAGCACAGGACCGAGCCGGCCAGCGCAGCCCGAACACACGCAACGCCTGAACCTGAAGGTCCTGGTGGCCGAAGACAACCCGATCAATTCAGCGATCATCAAGGAACAACTCGAAGCCCTCGGCTGCTCGGTGGTGACCGCCGTCAACGGCGAGCAGGCTCTGGTGCAGTGGCGGCCTGGGCAGTTCGACCTGGTGCTGACCGACGTCAATATGCCGCTGATGAATGGCTATGAACTGGCCCAGGCCCTGCGCCAACAAGATGCCGATATACCCATCATCGGCGTCACGGCCAACGCCTTGCGCGAGGAAGGCGAGCACTGCGCGGCGGTCGGCATGAACGCCTGGATGGTCAAGCCACTGAGCTTGTCGACCTTGCGCAAGCAACTGTTGCTGCATTGCAAGGCAAACGTGGCAGAGCCTGGCATCGTCGTGATGGACCAGGTGCAGTTATCGCCGAAAATGCGTGAGCTGTTTGCCAGCACCCTGCAGGTCGATATACAGGGTGTGCGCGCAGCACTGGAGCGTACCGATGCCAATGCCGTTGCCCAGCAACTGCACAGCATGGCCGGTGCCCTGGGCGCGGTGCGGGCAGAAAACCTGGCCACGGCCTTTGTTGACCTTGAGTGCCGGTTGATGGGCTTGAGCGTCACCCCCGCCCTGGCACAGGAGGTTCGGGGGCAGCTCGAACGCCTGGAGGCTTTAATCGATACGCTTGGGTAACTTCACCGTCTTTTCGCCTTATGGATATTGCGTCATGGAAAAGTTAAACGTAGTCATTGCCGACGATCATCCGATCGTACTGGTGGGCGTTCGCGAGTTGGTAGAGCGCGATAAGCGCTTCAACGTGGTGGGCGAAGCCCTGGACTCCACCGAACTGGTCAACCTGCTTGAGCAGCAGTCGGTCGACGTGGTGATCACCGACTTCAATATGCCGGCCGACTCCCCCTACGGCGACGGCCTCAAGCTGGTGGAATACCTGACGCGGCACTTTCCAGCGGTGCATATCCTGGTGCTGACGATGATCTCCAACCCGCTGATCCTGACCCGGTTGCAGGAACTCGGGGTGGTCGGGGTGATTCAGAAGAACCAGTTGCACGACGAAATCCAGGTGGCGCTCAAGTCCATCGCCAATGGCACGCCTTTCCACAGTGCCGGGCCACAATCGACTTCGGTCATTGAGTCCGTCGACCTGGACGAACGCTTCACTTTGTTATCGCCCAAGGAGCACGAAATATTGCGCCTGTTCATCAGCGGGCAAAGTGTCAATGAGATTGCACGGGGGTTGAATAGAAGCGCCAAGACCATCAGTACGCAAAAAGTATCGGCCATGCGCAAACTGGAAGTTACCAGCGACCAGGCGTTACTTGCTTACTGTATCGAGCGCAAACTTTTCAACTAACAATAACAACTAAAAAACCCTGCGGCAGCGCTCAAATCCGCGCTTCTAAGGATCGTCTGATTCCTCCCTTTGGGGGGGTTCTATATCGTGTTCTGGCACTTCATAGAACCTCTTAACCCAAACAATGGAATTGAGCATGAAAAAGCTTTCCCTCGCACTTCTGACCCTTTCGATGTTCGCCGCCACTGGCGCCGCTTATGCAGCTGAAGGTGATCCGGTAGCTCCTGTCAAGGCTGGCAGCGGCACCATCAACTTCACCGGCGTGATCAACAACGACGCATGTTCCGTTGAAGGCGCTGGCCTCAACAAAAACATTTCCGTGGAAATGGGTGAAGTGTCCATCAAGGACATGGGCACTGCTGCTGCACCGATTGGCAGCGGCAAACTGAGCGCTGAAAACTTCGACATGAAGATCAACTGCAACGCGGGTACCAAAGTGGCGATGCTCTTTGAACCCACCCGAGGCGCAGGCACGGGCATCGTGGCCGGCACCAAGGTCTTGAACGTGATTGGTGGTCTGGGCGCTGCCAAGAACGTCGGTATTGCCCTGCTCGACGCCAATGGCGCGATCATCGACCTGAGCTCGCCAGCCGCGGCCAAGATCGAGAGCAATCTGCAAGATAGCAACGCAACGCTGAAGTTCTCCGCAGCCTACGTCACCACTGCTGCACTGGACACCGTGGTTGCCGGTCGTGCTGACGCTACCCTGCCGTTCACCCTGCAATACGAATAAACCTGCAACACGCCTGAACCCTGGTGCGGGGCTTTACAGCCCCGCCCTTTCTTCCAAACCAGCGGTACTCATCATGTTTTCTCATTCCTCTCGGTCATTGTGCCTGGGCCTGCTTGGCCTCTTCGCCATCAGCCAGGCCCATGCCAGCATTTCCCTGAGCGCCACCCGCCTGGTGTTCGACGGTCAGCACAAGGAAGCCGGCATTACCGTGCGCAACAGCGGTGACGCCGTGTTGATCCAATCCTGGATCGATACCGACAGCGCTGATGCAAACTCAGTGCCTTTTGCAGTCACCCCGCCGTTGGCCCGGGTCAGTGGCCAGGAGCAGCAGTTACTGCGGGTGATCTACGAAGGCAAAGGCATGCCAACCGACAAAGAGTCGGTGGTCTGGCTCAACGTCCAGGAAATCCCCCAGGCCTCGAAAACACAAAACACCTTGCAGCTTGCAGTGCGCCAGCGCATCAAGGTGTTCTTCCGCCCTGCCGGGCTGGAATCCAACGCCTATCAGGCCCCAGTAGCGTTGTTATGGCGCCTGGAAGAGCGTGCTGGCAAAACCGTCCTGCGTGTCAATAATCCGGGGCTTTATCACGTTTCAATCGCGGATATAACACTTGAGTCAGGGCAACTAAAAGATAAGCCTTTTGATTCAACGATGATTGCACCCGGCGAACAAAAAGAGTTTGCACTGAAACAGCTAGATCGCACCCACACAGCCACATTGCTATTTAGCAGCATCAACGATTACGGCGCACAAGATCGATATACCGCGAAACTGTCCAACACTGCCGACTCCCAGGCCACACCAGACAAAGAGTCGCCTTAACGTACCTGCCTGGTTGGCACACGTACTTCTACCGTATTTCTCTTCGCTCCGTTAGTTCGTATCGGAGGTGATATAGGTTTCCTACATGTTTTTATTTATGCGCAGCAGATTAAATCTTGGCGGGAACCGCTGTGGGCGGCTGACTCAGTGGGCGCCCCTGCTTATTGTCATCACCTCCAGCACCACGTGCCTGGCCGAAGGCAGCGAGCAGGCGTCCGTTGAACAGTTCAACACCACGTTTCTGCAAGGCGCACCGTCCTCTGTCGACCTGCAACTGCTGCTGGCAGCCAACAGTGTGTTGCCTGGCAACTACCGGGTTGACCTCTACAGCAACGACACCCTGGTGGGCCGTCGCGATATCGACTTTCGCCGCAACCCCGCCAACGGCAAGGTTGATCCTTGCCTGACCCTGGAAATGCTGCAACAACTGGGCATCGACCTTGCCAAGCTGCAAGCCAGTGAAAAACTCACCCTCGATGACCCACAAGCCTGTTATGACCTGCCCGCCCTGATTGAGCACGCCAGCGTGCGCTACGACGTCCCCCGCCTGCGCCTGCTGGTCAGCGTGCCGCAACAGGCCATGGAGCGCGGCCGCCGTGGCTACGTGGACCCGGCCTTGTGGGACGACGGCGTGTCGGCGGCGTTTATCAACTATCAGTTGAGCAGCAACCGTAACCACACCGACTACAACACCACGCTGTCCAATAACCTGGGCCTGCGCAACGGCATCAACCTGGGCGCGTGGCGGCTGCGCAACGAATCGAACTTCAACAGCAGCACCGGCCGCCCCAGCACCTTCAAGAGCAACCGCAGTTACCTGCAACATGACGTGACCGCCTTGAAGGGCCAATTCAGCGCCGGCGATATCTTCTCCGATGCCGACCTGTTCGACAGCGTGCGCTATCGCGGGCTGAAACTGGCGTCCGACGAGGGCATGCGCGCCGACAGTGAGCGCGGCTATGCGCCGATCATCCGTGGCGTGGCGCAGACCAGCGCGACCGTGGAGATCCGCCAGAACAACTACACCCTGTACACCGCCAACGTGCCGCCGGGCCCGTTCGAAATCAGCGATATCTACCCCAGCGGTTCCAACGGCGACCTGGAAGTGACCGTCATCGAAGCCGATGGTCGGCGCCGGGTCACCATGCAAGCGTTTTCCAGCCTGCCGATCATGGTTCGCCAGGGCCAGGTGAAATACAGCGTCTCGGCCGGTAAGTACAACAGCAATAACGACGACCAAGCGACGCCACAGTTTGTCAGCAGCACCCTGGCCTACGGCATCAGCAGCAACCTGTCGGGCATTGTCGGGGTACAGGCAACGGAGAACTTCCAGGCCCTGTCCCTGGGCGCCGGTCGCAATACGCCGATTGGTGCGGTTTCGGTGGACGTGACGCACTCCTCCAGCCGCACTGAAGGCCAGAAAGTCCAGGGTAATAGCCTGCGGGCGTTGTATGCCAAGACGTTCACCGGCACCGATACCAGTTTTACCCTGGCCGCCTATCGCTACTCCACTGAAGGCTATCGGACCCTGACCGACCACGTCGAGGAACTGAGCGCCGATGGGCTCAAGCGCACGGGCAACTCGAAAACCCGTACCGACCTGACCGTCAACCAGAGCCTGGGCCGCAACCAGCAGTACGGCAACGTCTATATGAACGCCAGCGACCAGCGTTATTGGGGACGCGGCGGCTCCCAGAGCGTGTCGGCGGGCTACAGCAACTACTGGGGCGAAATGAGCTACAACCTGTCAGCCACCTATTCCAAGGATGTTGGCAATTACGGGCCGGCGAACAATGACACCCTGGTCAACCTGTCGCTGTCGTTCCCCTTGGGTTCGGCACCTCGCGCGCCACGGGCATTTGTCTCTGCCAGTACGCAAAAGAACAGCGACAGCACCCAAGTGGGCATCAACGGTTACCTCTCGGAAAACAGCGACACCTACTACTCGGTGCAAGGCGGCAATAGCAGCAACGGCGGCAGTACCGGTTCGGCCAACCTCAGCACCCGCACCTCTGTCATGGACATCAGCGCAGGGTATGGCCAGGGCAGCGGCTACAACTCGCAAAACCTCAACCTGTCCGGCTCGATCGTGGGCCACGCAGGCGGTATCAACCTGGGGCAGACCGTGGGCGAGACCTTTGCCCTGGCCGAAGTGCCGGACGTGGCCGGGGTGAAAATTGGCAGCTACAGCGGCGCCGAGACAGGTCGCAACGGCTTTGCCGTGGTGTCCAACGCCCAACCCTATCGGGTGAACTGGATCAGCCTGGACACCCGCGACCTGGGGGCAGACATCGAGATCGATAACGCCACCCAACAGGTGGTACCACGCCGTGGTGCAATCGTGTTGGCGCGGTACATCAGCAAGACCGGGCGCCGCGTGCAGTTCGCGTTGTTTGATGCCCAGCGCCAGCCGATTCCATTTGGCGCGGCCATCGAGGACATGGCAGGCAAACAGATCGCGATTGCCGACCCTAGCGGCAAGGCCCTGGCGCTGATGGAGCAGGACTCAGGCACCTTGGTCATCAAGTGGGGCGAGCAACAATGCCAGGCGCCCTATGCGCTGGCAGAACGTGACAAGGCGCTGAACTTTGAGCGGGTGTCGCTGGTGTGCCAGCCCTAGGCCAGAGGATCACGCAAAACATGTGGGAGCTTGCTCTAATGCCAGTCAGTTAAGGCTTTTTTGTAGGAGCGAGCTTGCTCGCGAAAAACTTACAGGCGCCGCATTCATTCAGTAAGCACGCGTTATCGTTGACGTTTTTCGCGAGCAAGCTCGCTCCTACATTTTTTGACCACGTCACGTCAGAAATCCCGTTTGTAGAAGATATCCAATGAGCTGGCCACGCCGCTGGCCACTTCCAGATACACCCTCTTGCTCAACAGATAGCGCAAGGCAATGGTGCTGGCCGGCTCAAACACCCCAACCCCGTAACGCAGGCTGAGTTTCTCGGTGATCTTGCCGCTGGCCACCACTGCCGTGTTGTTGCCACTGCCCTGGGTATCGAGTTCGAAGTCCTGGATCCCCAGGTTCTTGGCGATGTCCGAAGTCACCCCGGCACTGCCCATCAAGCCCAGGCCCAGCGCTGCCTGCGCCAGCATGTTGTTGTCTTCACCCGTAGTGCTCAACGGACGCCCCAGCACCAGGTACGACAGCGCCTGCTCCTGGCTCATCGCCGGCTCCGAGAAGATCTGTGTGGTGGGCTGTTCGGCGCTACCGCTCAGGCGGATCCCGGCGATCACGTCGTCGGTCTTGCGGATGGCTTCGATGTCCAGATACGGCTGGTCGAGGGGCCCGGCAAACATCAGGCGCGCACGGCGTACATCGAGTTTCTGGCCGTAGGCACGATAGCGACCATCGTTGAGCCAGAGCTCGCCACGGGTGTCCATGTTGTCGCCGATATGCACCTGGCCCTGAACCTTGGCGGTCAGGCCGAAGCCGGCAAAGTTGAGCTGGTCCTCGCCCACCACCACGTTGATATCCATGGCCATCGCCATCGGCGGCTTGCCCTCTTCGGTCTGGCTGCCGACGATCACCGTGTCGTCCGAGACCTTGACGGTCGACGGCGGCAGTTCGCGCACGGTGATATCACCACGCGGGATGTGGACCTTGCCGGCAATCGCCAACTTGTCGTCCTTGAGGGTGATTTTCAGGTCCGGCGCCACTTCAAGTTCCGCGTAGGGTTCGACCGTGACCGGCAGTTGCGAGCCTTGCAGGCTGAGATCGACCGCCAGGGCGCGGCCCCAGTCGATCTGGCCCTTGAGGCTGCCCTGCCCGGCCTTGCCACTGCGCCAGCCGCCGTTGAGTTGCACGCTTTCACCGGCAATCAGCGCCTGCAGGTTCAGGCCTTCGAGGCTGATGGGCAGTTCAGGTCCGGAAATCTCACCGGCGATCAGGTTGACGTTGCCGTTGACCTGCGGCGCCAGCAGCCCGCCGGAAATCCGCCCGCTGCCGTTGAGCTTGCCGTTGAGGGTTTCCACCATCGGCACGAACGGCCGTGCTACCGCAAGATCGAGGCCGGTAAGGCTGAAATTGCCGGAGATCGGCTTGTTCTTCGCCAGTGGGTTGATCTGCGCCTGCAACAACAACTCACCGAGCTTGCCGCCGCGGAAATTCAGCTGGGTATCAATGCGCGTGGGATTGAGCGTGGTTTCCAGCTTGAGGGTGTCGTAGGGGAAATCCAGCCACTGGTCCTTGTCCTTGACACGCAAGGTACCGCCGCTGGCATCCACCGAGACCAGACCTTTGGGGCCGCTGGCCGGCAGGTCGAGCTGGATATCGGCGTTGAGCTTGCCCTGCCAGGCAAAATCCTTGGGCAGCCATTGCGCCAGGCTGTCGATGGGGAATTGCTTGAGGTGGTAGCGCAGCTTGGGATCGGGCATCAGACGCTGGTCTTCACCACACAGGCTGGCGGGCCCGGAGACCCAGCAATGGGCGGCGAAGGTCAGCTTGCCGTCGGCCATGCGCTCGATTTTCGCCGGGGCTTGCAGCTTCCAGTCCTGGCCACCGGCCTGTATATCACCGCTGGCCAAGCGCCCGCGCCAGTTGCCTTGGTCGAGGTTGCCGTCCAGGGCCAGGGCCAGCTTGACCAGCGGCCCCATCAGGTCCAGTTGGACTTTCTGGCTCTTGATATCGCCCTGGGCGCTGGCGGTCAGGGTGCCGAGCTGGGTGTCACCGGCCTGGATGCCGCTGCCCTTGAGGTCGATCTTCGCGCGCTGGGCATTATCCAGGGTGGCGTCCAGGCTGAGGGCTTGCAGGCGATTATCTTCAAATGCCAGTTGCTGGCCCTTGAGGTCGAGCTTGCCTTGCGGCGCCTTCAAGGTACCGGCCACGTCGAGCCGGCCATTGACCTGCCCACGCAACTGCGGCCACAACTGGGCCAGGCGCGCGAGCTTGATATCAATCTGCCCAGCCAGGCGTTGTTGCAGGCTGCCACTGCCGTTGATGCGGTTGTCGCCCAGGCGGATATCCAGGTTGGCCAGGGTCCACTGCTCGCCCGCACCCTCGGCCTTGGCGGCCAGCACGGCGGTTTGGCCGCGCAGACGGCCCTTGAGGTCGAGGTCGGCATTGAGCTTGAGTTGCTCGTTTTTCATTTCGCCCTGGCTGCGCAGCGGCCCGGCGAGCGTGCCCGGCAGTTCCGCGACCCAGTACGCCGGGTTGATCGCCGACAGGTCCAGCGCGGTATCCCAGGCGATGCCATCGGCAAATTTCAGGTTCAGGTGGCCTTCGGCCTTGCCCTGGCCGGCAACCAGCTTCAGCTCCGGCAGGAACACTTGGGTCAGGTCGCCACTGAAGGGCGTGACCAGGCTGAACTTGCCGGCCGGGCCATCGAGGTCGGCCTTGAGATTGCCCAGGTAGTTGCCGTCTTTATAAGAGACTTCTCCATTGAAGGTACGCAGCGCTACTTGCGGCTCATCAATCACTGGGTAGAGGCGATGCCAGGGAAAGTCCAGCCAGTCGATTTTTGCGTCAGCACTGAAACCCTGCTGCCAATCCAACTGAGCACTGAGCTTGAGGCTTTGCTTGTCACCGGCCGTCAGGTCCAGGCCGGCGATCTGCGCGCCCTTGGCATCGACCCGGCCTTGCAGCAGCAGGTCGACCGGGCCTTTCTCGGCGGGCAGCACGGCTTTGCCCAGCAGTTGATAGCCTTTGCCCAGGTCGCCCTTGGCGGTGAGGTCCAGTTGATTGAGCTGCAAGGTATCCGGCAGGTCGGCGCTGGCCTTGAAACCATCGGCGGTAATGCGCACCTGCGCCGGCAGGTTCTCGACCAGGGGTTGCAGCTCGCCGCTGAGCTTGGCCGGCAGGTAGCCGCTGCTGTCGGCGTCGAGCTTGAGGGTCTTGAGCAAGTTGCCCTCGACGTTCAGTGCCACCGTCCACGGCGCACCGCCAGGGGCGTAGGGCAGGCTCAAGTTGCCGGTCGCCGTCAGCGGCCAATCGCCACTTGGATTAAGCAAGCCACTGAGGTCCAACACCAGGCCGTCGCGCTGCAGGTGTACCGTGTCGATCTTCATCCCTTCGGCGGTCCAGTGTGCCGCCAGTTGCAGGCCTTTGAGCTCTTCGCTGCCATTGAACAGCAGACTACCGACGCGCACGTCGCCCAGCTCGATGGCTACGGGCAGGTTCAAGTCCGGCAGGGTAATCGGGCCACTGCTTTCTTCGGTGCTGGGCGGGAATTGCAGGCTGATCTGCTCGACGTCCAGTTGCTGGATACACAAGGTCATGCGCAGCAGGCACGCCGGCGACCAGTCGAACTTCGGCGCATTGAGTTCCACGCGGCTGCTGTCTTGTTGCCACAGCAGGCGGTCGGCGCTCCATTGCCCGCCGAGGCGGCCCTGGAAATTGTCCACGGCCAACCCCGGCACCTGGCCCAGGGTCCAGCGGCTGCCGACTTGTGTGCCCAATACGGTCCACACGGCCAGCAACACCAGGGCGATCAGCGCCACCACGCTCAAGCCCGTTATTTTCAAAGCACGCATCACAACTCAGGCCCCATGGAAAAGTGCAAACGAATACCGCCCGGATCTTCCAGGGCATGGGCCAGGTCGAGACGAATCGGGCCGACCGGCGAAACCCAGCGCACCCCCACACCGACACCGGTTTTCAGGCTCGGCAAATCCAGGTTGTTAAAGGAGTTGCCCTGGTCGACAAACGTCGCGATCCGCCACTTTTCGGCGATGGAATACTGATATTCGGCGCTCAAGGCCACCATGTAGCGGCCACCGATGCGGTCGCCCTTGTTGTTTTCCGGGGACAGGGTCTGGTACTCGTAGCCGCGCACGCTCTGGTCGCCACCGGCAAAAAAGCGCAGGGATGGCGGCACGGACTTGTAGCCATTGGTGGCACTGCCGCCAAACTGCGCACGGCCGAGGAAACGGTGCTTGTCCCACACGGTGGTCAAGCCCTTGATCATGGCGGTGCCATAAAGCAGGTTGGTGTCCGAGCCCACCCCCTCCTTGGCCACCTTGGTGTCGAATTGCAGGCGGTAGCCGTTATGCGGGTCGATGCGGTTATCACTGCGCAGGTAGGAATAGCTCAGGCCCGGCATCAGCAAATTGCTCAGGCCGGAGTCATCGCCCAGGCGGTATTCTTCGCGCTGCCATTTCAGCGAGATCACCCGTGTCCAGCCGCTGGGCAACTTGCTGTGCCATTCCGGGCCGAGAGTAAGCAGCTTGCTCACGGTGTCGGTATTGGCCATTTCTTCGTTCTGGTAACCACCGGCGAAGCGCAGCTTGTCGGTCAGCGGCGGATCGAGGGGGATGTCATACCACAGGCCGACGTTCTGCCGCGGCGCCGACAACTCGGCCTCCCAGCCATAGCTGTGGCCTTGGGGGTTGACCCAGTGACGGGTCCAGTTGGCCTTGCCGCGCGGGCCGACGTCGGTCGAGTACCCCAGGCCGAGGCCCATGGTCCGTGGTTTGCGGGTTTGCAGTTGGACGGCCACCGGGATCACATCATTGGCTGCCGCAGCCGGGGCGGCATCCACACGCAAGCTCTCGAAAAAGCCGCTCGATTGCAGCGCCTGGTTCAGTTCGGCAATCAATTCGGAGTCGTAAGGCGTGCCACTTTTGAACGGCACCATGCGTTGCAGCAGTTCTTCGTCAAAGGGTGTATCACCGGCAAAACTGACCTTGCCAAGGGTGTAGCGCGGGCCGCTGTCGTAGACCAACTCGATATCGGCCACACCGGCCTGGGGATCGACGGATAGCTTCTGGCTGCTGAAACGACCACTGAAAAAACCGAACCGCGAGGCCTGATTCTGAATCAGGCGCTTGGCATCTTCGTAATGGCCATGGTTGAGAACGGCGCCGGACTTGAGGTCTTTACTGTCGGGGACACGAAAGGACTTGAGCTCGGCCGCCGGGCCGTCGACCCGAATCGTGACATTACGCAGATGCACGGGCTCGCCGGGGTCGATGCTGAGGATCAGGCGCGGGTTCTTGCCGCCCTTTACCTCACTGGCAATCTGCGGCTGGTAAAAGCCCAGTGCCTGGGCGGCCTTGCGGGCCTGCTCCTCGGCACCACGACTGAAGCGCTGCAAGGCTTCCTCGTCACGCTCGCCAACCCCGCCGATATAGCCTTCGATATTGGCTTTCAGCGCGTCGTTTGAAGGTTTGATGCGCACGTCCAACTCGCTTTGCGCCAATGCGCCGCAGCTTGTGAACAGCAGAATCAAGCCGCTGGTAACTCTATTGGGAAACTTCATAGGCGCGGATGCTACACGAGCAAGGGAGCACCTTAGAACCGGGAATCATCTGAATAATTCTGTGTTAAGGCGTTGCAGGTTGTAACACCTGTGGATTCGGGTGAAAAAACACATGCTCCAGGATCGGTCCTACGGCCACCTCGCCCACTTCTTCATAACCCTGGCGCTTGTAGAATTCCAGGTACAGCGGGTTGCCGGTGTCCAGCACCACGCCCTGGGAGTGCGGGTCTTCGGCACACCAGTTATGCACGGCCTCAAGCAGTTGCTCACCGTAATGTTTGCCCTGAAATTGCGGGTGAATCCCCAGCAACGGCAAGACATGCACTGACGCGGACGGCAGGCAGGCCAACACCGCCTGATGGTAGTCGAGGTAGCGCCGGGTGCATCTGAAACCGGTGCCCAGCCACATGCGCAATTGCCAGGCCCAGCTTTCAGTGATGCCCAGGCGCCGCTGCGGCGGTGCAATCAGGGCAATGCCGATCAGGCGGTCATTGACCAGCAGGCCAATGGCCGGTAATTCCTGGAGAAAGTGCTGCTTGACCAACTCGCGCACGGTGGCGCGTACCCGCTGCTCGTAGCCGGAACGCTCGGCTTCGAACAGGTAGGCAAAGGTCGGCTCATGGCGATAGGCGTGATACAGCAGCGAACGCGCTTCGCGCGAATAGCCGCTGTCGAGCAGGTGGACCTGGGCAATAGCGGTCGAGGTGTCGGGCATCAGTCGTCTCTCCCCTGGACGCAACTCAACAGGTCGCGCTCTTATTGTTACGAGCCCGGGGCAACTGAGTCGTTCCCTGCCATTGGCTCCCTGAGAGACATTAGCAGTGCATCTGTCCTACCGCCACGCTGGCCCCCGTCCGACTTGTCGGCTAGCATCGCCCTTTTGCCAGACTGGACTGCCGACCATGAAAATCGTCTCCTTCAACATCAACGGGCTGCGCGCCCGGCCTCATCAGCTGGCGGCCCTGATCGAGAAACATCAACCGGACGTGATCGGCCTGCAGGAAACCAAGGTCCACGACGACCAATTCCCGCTGGCCGAAGTCCAGGCCCTGGGCTATCACGTGTACTACCACGGGCAGAAAGGCCACTACGGTGTCGCCCTGCTTTCGCGCCAGGAACCGCTGGCCTTGCACAAGGGTTTTGCCAGCGACGAAGAGGATGCCCAGCGCCGGTTTATCTGGGGCACATTTGCCGATGAGCATGGCAACCCGATCACCATCATGAACGGCTATTTCCCACAGGGCGAAAGCCGCGATCACCCGACCAAGTTCCCGGCCAAGCAGCGCTTCTACGAAGACCTGCAACAGCTGCTAGAAAGCCAGTTCAGCAATGACCAGGCCTTGGTGGTGATGGGCGACGTCAACATTTCCCCCGAGGATTGCGACATCGGTATCGGTGCCGACAACGCCAAGCGCTGGCTCAAGACCGGCAAATGCAGCTTCTTGCCGGAAGAGCGCGAGTGGATGGCCCGCCTGAAGAACTGGGGCCTGACCGACAGTTTCCGGCACTTGAACCCGGACGTGGCAGATCGCTTCAGCTGGTTCGATTACCGCAGCCGTGGGTTTGAAGACGAACCCAAGCGCGGCCTGCGCATCGACCTGATCATGGCCTCCAATGGCCTGTTGCCACGAATCAAGGATGCCGGCGTGGACTATGAACTGCGCGGCCTGGAAAAGCCCTCGGATCACGCGCCGATCTGGCTTGAACTGAGCTGATTCTTGCGACAACGCAGTCAAAAATGTGGGAGCGGGCTTGCCCGCTCCCACATTTAGATCTGTGAATACATTTGGCTCTGTTGGGCGCCAGTCATATTATGGAAACCTTACTGACTTAATCTGCCCGCACTTCCTATGGCTTGAGAAGGTGGCGGCATGATGCTGCGCGCTCTGTACCTGCTGGCACTCTGCAGCACTTTTCCTCTTGTGGTCCTTGCAACCCCTCTTCCCTTTCCCGAACACGGTCCGGCCCTGCGCATCCAGGGCTCCAACACCATTGGCGCGGCGCTGGGGCCGGCACTGGTCAAAGGCTTGATGGAACAACAGGGGCTCAAGGCCATACACCGCGAGCCGGCGCCCCGCCCCAATGAGCAACGCATCGTCGGCAGTACGGCCCAAGGCCAGCGTGTGTCAGTGGAAATCGCCGCCCATGGTTCCAGCACCGGCTTTGTCGCGCTGAAAAATGCCGAGGCGGACCTGGCCGCCGCTTCGCGCCCGATCAAGGACCGTGAACTGGTCGAGCTCGAACCCCTGGGCGACCTGAAAAGCCCCGGCGCCGAACAGGTGATCGCCATTGATGGCCTGGCAATCATCCTGCATCCACGCAACCCACTGCACACCTTGAGCAGCGGGCAACTGGCGCAGGTTTTCAGCGGTGAAATCAGTACCTGGGAAGCCTTGGGCGGCAGCGGTGGCAAGATCCAGCTATACGCCCGCGATGATCAATCCGGCACCTACGACACCTTCAAGGAACTGGTGCTCAACCGTCACGGCAAAACCCTCGACAGCACGGCAAAGCGCTTCGAATCGAGCGAGCAATTGTCCGACGCGGTCAGTCGCGACCCACAAGGCATTGGTTTTATTGGCCTGCCCTACGTACGCCAGGCCAAGGCGGCGGCCATCAGTGACGGCGACTCCCAGGCCATGTTGCCGCAGAACAGCCTGATCGCCACCGAGGATTACCCACTGTCGCGCCGCTTGTTCTTCTACCTGCCACCCAATAATACGAACCCCTGGGCCGCAGCGCTGGTGGACTTTGCCCAAGGCGCCCAAGGCCAGGCCATCGTTGCCGCCAATGGGTTTATTGCCCAACAGGTCCAGGCCATCACCGTGCAGCCACGGGCGCCGATGCCCGCGGCCTATCAGGCCATCGCCCGCGAGGCGCAGCGACTGACTGTGAACTTCCGCTTCGAAGAAGGCAGTGCCAGCCTGGACAACAAGGCACGCCAGGACCTGGCGCGGGTGGTGGCTTATCTCAGCAGCCACGACAAGCTCGACAAACGGGTGACGCTGGTGGGGTTTGGCGATGCCAAAAGTGATCCGCAGCGCGCGGCATTGCTCTCGAAATTGCGCGCGATGGCGGTACGCCGGGAACTGCTCAAGAGTGGTGTGGTGTTGCGCGATATTCGCGGCTTTGGCGCCGAGATGCCGGTGGCGACCAATAGCGTGGATGAGGGGCGGATCAAGAATCGCCGGGTGGAGGTCTGGGTTTATTGAAGCCTGAAGACGGGTGTTGATTGCCCCCCGCTATCGCGGACAAGCCCGTTCCCACAGTGTGGAAGCGGGCTTGCTCGCGATACAGGCGACGCGGCCTTACTGGCCGCTGCGCATCAGCTCTTTAGGCACATATTTGCCAATTTCAAACTTGCCAATCGCCGCCCGATGCACTTCATCCGGGCCGTCGGCCAGGCGCAGGGTGCGCTGCATGGCATACATATAGGCCAGCGGGAAGTCATTGGAGACCCCGGCACCGCCGTGGATCTGGATCGCCCGGTCAATCACCTTCAAGGCCACGTTCGGTGCCACGACCTTGATCTGGGCGATTTCACTTTTCGCCACCTTGTTGCCGACCGTGTCCATCATATAAGCGGCCTTCAAGGTCAGCAGGCGTGCCATGTCGATTTCCATCCGCGAGTCGGCAATCTTGTCGATGTTGCCACCCAGGCGCGCCAGCGGCTTGCCAAAGGCAGTGCGACTGACCGAGCGTTTGCACATCAATTCCAGGGCGCGCTCGGCCATGCCGATGGAGCGCATGCAGTGATGGATACGCCCGGGGCCAAGGCGACCCTGGGCAATTTCAAAGCCTCGGCCTTCACCCAGCAAGACGTTTTCGTACGGCACCCGCACGTTGTCGAACAGTACCTCTGCATGCCCATGGGGTGCGTCGTCGTAGCCGAACACCGGCAGCGGGCGGACGATTTTCACACCGGGCGCATCCACCGGTACCAGAATCATCGAGTGCTGCTGGTGGCGCGGCGCATCCGGGTTGCTCAACCCCATGAAGATCAGGATCTTGCAGCGCGGGTCACAGGCGCCGGAGGTCCACCACTTTTTACCGTTGATCACCCATTCGTCACCCTGGCGTTCAGCGCGGGCGGCCATGTTGGTGGCGTCGGAAGACGCCACGTCCGGTTCGGTCATGGCGAACGCCGAGCGGATCTCCCCGCGCAGCAGCGGCTCCAGCCAGCGCTGTTTCTGCTCTTCGTTGGCGTAGCGCACCAGCACTTCCATATTGCCGGTGTCGGGCGCCGAGCAGTTGAAGGGCTCCGGCCCGAGCAAGGAACGGCCCATGATTTCTGCGAGCGGCGCGTATTCCAGGTTAGTCAGACCAGCGCCCAGCTCGGACTCCGGCAGGAACAGGTTCCACAGGCCTTCAGCCTTGGCGCGGGCCTTGAGCTCTTCCATGATCGCGGTGGGCTGCCAACGGTCACCTTCGCTGACCTGGCGTTCAAACACCGGCTCGGCGGGGTAAACGTAAGCATCCATAAACGCGGTGACGCGTTCACGCAGTTCCTGAACCTTGGGCGAATAGGCAAAATCCATGAGCAGCTCCCTTCTTTGAGAGGTTGTTTAGGTCATGCAATCGATGCTAGAACAGCGTTGATAATTTACCTAGCCTATTCTCGGCGTGTATTAACATTCATCACCGATATATGATCGGCGCATGAAAACCTAACAAGAAGAGCGCAGCGAAATGAATCTGAGCAAGGTCGACCTCAATCTTTTCATCGTCTTTGACGCGATCTACACCGAAGCCAACCTGACCCGCGCCGGGCAGATCGTCGGCATTACCCAGCCGGCCGTATCCAACGCCCTGGCACGCCTGCGCGAGACCTTCAACGACCCGCTGTTCGTGCGCACTGCCCAAGGCATGGTGCCGACGCCCATGGCCCAGAACATCATTGGCCCGGTGCGCAACGCCTTGTCGCTGTTGCGGGTATCGGTGCAGGAAAGCCGGATCTTCAACCCGTTGCAAGCGGCCAAGACCTACCGCATCAGCATGACCGACCTCACGGAGGCCGTGATCCTGCCGCCGCTGTTCCAGCGCCTGCGCCGCCTGGCGCCCACGGTGATCATCGAAAGCTTTTTGTCCAAGCGCCGGGAAACCACCAAGGAACTGGCCGCCGGCCGCCTGGATTTTGCGGTGGACGCGCCCCTGAACACCGACCCGCAAGTGCGTCACGTCAAGCTGATGGAAGACCGCTACGTGTGCGCCATGCGCAAGGGGCATCCGCTGGCGGGCAAGGAAAAATTCAGCCTGGATGACTACCTGGGACTGACCCATATTCATATTTCCAGCCGCCGCAATGGCCTGGGCCACGTCGACCTGGCACTGGGCAAGATGGGCATCCAGCGCAAGATCGCCCTGCGTTCGCAGCATTACCTGATGGCTTCCCAGGTATTGCAGCAGACCGATATGGTGATGACCGTGCCCGAGCGCTTTGCAAGGCGTAACGACCTGCACTCGTTCAACCTGCCGGTCAATGATGTGCCGCCGGTGGAAACCCACTTGTACTGGCATGAAAGCACCGACCAGGACCCGGCCAACCGCTGGATGCGTGAGCAGATGATCGAGTTGTGCCAGCAGGTCACGGCGCGCGAGAAGAAGTTGGATAACCCGTAGGCGGTGATTTGCTTGACGTTTACGTCAAGCAGCCATTAGCGTAGCGCCAAGACCCTCCTTGAGCGCCACCATGAGCACGACCTACAGCATCTCCGACCTGGCCCGCGAGTTGGACATCACCACCCGGGCCATTCGCTTCTATGAAGAACAAGGTCTCTTGAGCCCCGAACGCCGGGGCCAGGAGCGTATCTATTCGCCACGGGACAAAGTCAGCCTGAAGCTGATCCTGCGCGGCAAGCGCATCGGTTTTTCCTTGGCCGAGTGCCGCGAGTTGATCGAGCTCTACGACCCCACCAGCGGCAATCAAAAACAGCTGCACAGTATGCTGGCGAAAATCAGCGAACGTCGCGAGCAGTTGGAACAACAGTTGCTCGACATCGAACAGATGAAGCTGGAGCTGGACACCGCCGAAGAACGTTGCACCCAGGCCCTGGAACAGACAATCCAGAGCCAGGTCGGCCAACCCCAATAAAAAAGGTAGATCCCATGTCTCTCCCCTCCCATGTGCGCCTGGTCGAAGTCGGCCCGCGCGACGGCCTGCAAAACGAAGCGCAACCGATCAGCGTGGCCGACAAGGTACGTCTGGTCGACGCCCTCAGTGCGGCGGGCCTGGGCTATATCGAAGTCGGCAGTTTTGTCTCGCCTAAATGGGTACCGCAGATGGCCGGATCGGCCGAGGTGTTTGCGCAGATCCAGCGCAAGCCGGGGGTGATCTACGGCGCCCTGGCACCGAACCTGCGCGGGTTCGAGGACGCGCTGGCGGCCGGGGTCAAGGAGGTCGCGGTGTTTGCGGCGGCGTCCGAGGCGTTTTCCCAGCACAATATCAACTGCTCCATCAGCGAAAGCCTGGAGCGCTTTGCGCCCATCATGGCGGCAGCGCAGCAGCACGGCGTCAGTGTGCGCGGGTATGTGTCCTGCGTGCTGGGCTGCCCGTATGAAGGCCAGGTCGCCCCAGAACAAGTGGCCGCAGTGGCCCGTGAGTTGTATGCCATGGGCTGCTACGAGGTGTCTTTGGGCGACACCATCGGCACCGGCACCGCAGGCGCCACTCGGCGGATGTTCGAGGTGGTGGGCAAGGACGTGCCACGGGCAAAACTCGCCGGGCACTTCCATGACACCTATGGCCAGGCCATCGCCAATGTCTACGCCAGCCTGCTGGAGGGTATCGAGGTGTTCGACAGCTCTATCGCCGGCCTCGGCGGCTGCCCCTATGCCAAGGGCGCCAGCGGCAACGTGGCGACCGAGGACGTGCTGTACCTGCTCAACGGCCTGGGCATCGAGACCGGCATCGACATGGACATGTTGATCGTGGCGGGCCAACAGATCTGTACGGTCCTGGGTCGCCCCACCGGCTCACGCGTGGCCAAGGCCCGCAGTGCCCATTGAGTAGCGCACCCGTGACGATGTGTTACCTCGCGGCTACACATCGGGTAACACGGGAACATATTTTGTCGCATTTCCTGAAGTAAATTTCCCACGAAAAAATCAAACCATTGATTTTAAAGGGTTTTAAAAAGTTGGCACGGCTTCTGCTATCTCTATGGCATAACAAGAATAAAAAGCACCAAACCTAATAAAAATAAGACGTAACGACTCTGACATAACAAAAACAACACGGCAGAGACGCAGCTAACAGATTTTTTTGGAGAAGATGTGCTTCGCAGGGTACGGCGCAAGCCGCCACTCGCAACCGGGCAGAGAACAATAAAACTACCTCAAGGTAGCTACCCACTGGTTGGATCGCGTGCGAAGAAGCAGATCAGCGCTCAAAAAAATACGTTTGCTCTTGACCCCGGATGGGGGTCACCAAAAACAGCGCTAAAGGGCCACGGTTGCCAAAAACAACAATAGACCGCCCCTCAATAATAAAAAAAGAGCACGTAACAACAAATTAAAGGGGAGCTTCGGCTCCCCTTTGTGCTGTCTGGGTGAAATGCATTTTTTGCCCCCCCTCAATCCCCTGTGGGAGCGGGCTTGCTCGCGAAGGCGGTGGGTCAATTGATGAACACTTGACTGATACTCCGCTATCGCGAGCAAGCCCGCTCCCACACAAGCCCAGCCCCACATCAGGTTTGGGTCAGGCCTCAGGGTTCGCGACCCAGCTCCTCGATCGTGATCTCACGCATGCGAAACTTCTGGATCTTGCCCGTCACGGTCATCGGAAACGCTTCGACAAACCGAAAGTGCTTCGGCGTCTTGAAGTGCGCAATGCGCCCCTTGCACCATGTTTGCAGTTCCAGCTCGTTGGCCACATGCCCCGGGTGGAACTTGATCCAGGCCACGATCTCTTCACCGTAGCGCTCATCGGGAATGCCGATGATCTGCACATCGGCCACCGCCGGGTGGGTGAAGAAGAACTCCTCCAGTTCCCGCGGGTACACGTTCTCGCCACCGCGAATGATCATGTCCTTGTTGCGCCCGGCGATGCACACATAGCCCTGCTCATCCATGCTCGCCAGGTCGCCGGTGTGCATCCAGCCGGCGTCGTCGATGGCTTCGCGGGTGCCCTCGGGGTTGTTCCAGTAGCCGAGCATCACGCTGTAGCCACGGGTACACAACTCGCCGATCTGCCCGCGTGGCACGGTGTTGCCGGCCTCGTCGATGATCTTGCTTTCCAATTGTGGCTGGGTGCGCCCGACCGTGGTCACGCGACGCTCCAGGTCGTCATCCGCACCGGTCTGCAGCGACACCGGGCTGGTCTCGGTCATGCCGTAGGCAATCTGTACTTCGCTCATATGCAGGTCGCTGATCACCCGGCGCATCACCTCGATCGGGCAGGTAGAGCCGGCCATGATCCCGGTGCGCAGGGTCGACAGGTCGAACTCGTCGCGCTGCGGATGATCGAGCATGGCGATGAACATCGTGGGCACGCCGTACAGGCCAGTGGCGCGTTCTTCGGCCACGGCCGTCAGGGTCAGCAGCGGGTCGAAACCGTCATTGGGATAGATCATGGTGGTGCCATGGGTAATGCAGCCCAGATTACCCATGACCATGCCGAAGCAATGATAGAGCGGCACCGGGATCACCAGGCGGTCCTGGGCGGTCAGGCCCAGGCTTTCGCCGACCATGTAGCCGTTGTTGAGGATGTTGTGATGGCTGAGGGTGGCACCCTTGGGAAAGCCCGTGGTGCCGGAGGTGTACTGGATGTTGACGGCTTGGTCGAAGTGCAGGCTGGCCTCGCGCTGGTGTAACTGCTGCACGGGGACTCCTGCACCGAGGGTCGACAAGTGCGACCAGGGCAGGAACCCCGAGGGCGGTCGTGCATCCAGGCTGATCACCCCGCGCAGTTCGGGTAACCGCTCACAGCGCAATTGGCCAGCGCCCTGCTCCGTCAGCTCGGGCACCAACGCCTGCAACATCCCGTGATAGTCGGAGGACTTGAACGAACCGGCGCAGATCAACCACTGGCAACCCGACTGCTTGAGCACGTATTCCAGCTCGCTGCTGCGGTAGGCCGGGTTGATATTGACCAGGATCACCCCGAGCTTGGCGCTGGCCACTTGGCTGATGCACCACTCGGCACAATTCGGCGCCCAGATGCCGAGGCGATCCCCGGCTTGCAAACCCAGGGCCAGCAGAGCGCGTGCATGCAGGTCCACGGCTGCGGCCAGTTGTCGCCAGGTGTAGCGCAGGTGCTGGTGGCGCACCACCAGGGCCTCGCCCTGCGGGTACTGCGCCACTGTGCGGTCAAATGCCTGGCCAATGGTCATGGCCAGCAGGGCCTTGTCCTGTGGGCCACGGCTGTAGCTCTGATTCGGTTGATCCATGACGACCCCTATTGTCTTTTTTGTAGGTGGACGGTGCGCCGATCAGGCGCGAGCTTGACGTTAACGTAAGCTACGATTGACAGTCATGCAACGCAAGTTTACGTTAACGTAAAGGTGATCGCCCAATGGCGTCGCCAGCCCCACAACAATAATGTTTATAGGTGCCCTCCCATGAGTTACCCGACCCTGAACTTCGCCCTCGGTGAAACCATCGACATGCTGCGCGACCAGGTGCAGGCCTTCGTGGCCAAGGAGCTGGCGCCACGGGCGGCGCAGATCGACATCGACAACCTGTTCCCCGTGGATATGTGGCGCAAGTTCGGTGACATGGGCCTGTTGGGCATCACCGTGCCGGAAGAATACGGTGGTGCCGGCCTGGGTTACCTGGCCCACGTGGTGGCCATGGAAGAAATCAGCCGCGGCTCGGCCTCGGTGGCGCTGTCCTACGGCGCGCACTCCAACCTGTGCGTCAACCAGATCAACCGCAACGGCAGCCACGCGCAAAAGCTCAAGTACCTGCCCAAGCTGATCAGCGGCGAGCACATCGGCGCCCTGGCCATGAGCGAACCGAATGCCGGCTCCGACGTGGTCTCGATGAAGCTGCGCGCCGACAAACGCGGCAGCGTGTATGTGCTCAACGGCAGCAAGACCTGGATCACCAACGGCCCCGATGCCCACACCTACGTGATCTACGCCAAGACCGACCTGGAAAAAGGCGCCCACGGCATTACCGCGTTTATCGTCGAGCGCGACTCGAAAGGCTTCAGCCGCAGCAACAAGTTCGACAAGCTGGGCATGCGCGGCTCCAACACCTGCGAGCTGTTTTTCGACGACGTCGAGGTGCCTGAAGAAAACATCCTCGGCGCGCTCAATGGCGGCGTCAAAGTGCTGATGAGTGGCCTGGACTACGAGCGCGTGGTGCTCTCCGGTGGCCCGACCGGGATCATGCAGGCCTGCATGGACCTGATCGTGCCGTACATCCACGACCGCAAGCAGTTCGGCCAGAGCATCGGCGAGTTCCAACTGATCCAGGGCAAGGTCGCCGACATGTACACCCAGCTCAACGCCAGCCGCGCCTACCTCTATGCGGTGGCCCAGGCCTGCGAGCGTGGCGAAACCACACGCAAGGACGCCGCCGGGGTGATCTTGTACAGCGCCGAACGCGCGACACAGATGGCCCTCGATGCGATCCAGATTCTCGGCGGCAATGGCTACATCAATGAATTCCCGGCCGGCCGCCTGTTGCGCGATGCCAAGCTATATGAAATCGGCGCGGGTACCAGTGAGATCCGGCGCATGTTGATTGGCCGCGAACTGTTCAACGAAACCCGCTGAGGGAGTGCACCA
The DNA here is from genome assembly GCF_000510915.2 of Pseudomonas sp. FH4. Classification (NCBI taxonomy): domain Bacteria; kingdom Pseudomonadati; phylum Pseudomonadota; class Gammaproteobacteria; order Pseudomonadales; family Pseudomonadaceae; genus Pseudomonas; species Pseudomonas sp. FH4. Next base: position 108,024 of record NZ_AOHN01000018.1, read on the forward strand.
TGGCCACCCTGCACACCCAACTCAATCCACGCTCGGCAGAGTTTGCCGCCAACAGCGCGGCAATGCTCAAACAAGTCGATGCCCTGCACACCCTGCTTGCCCAGGTCCAGCAAGGCGGCGGCAGCAAGGCCCAGGAGCGCCACACTTCCCGTGGCAAGCTGTTGCCGCGCGAACGCATCAACCGCCTGCTCGACCCGGGTTCGGCGTTCCTTGAGCTCAGCCAACTGGCGGCGTATCAGGTCTACGGTGAAGACGTACCCGCCGCTGGCGTGATCGCCGGAATCGGTCGGGTCGAAGGCGTCGAGTGCATGATCGTCGCCAACGACGCCACGGTAAAAGGTGGCTCCTATTACCCGCTGACCGTGAAAAAACACCTGCGCGCGCAAACCATCGCCGAACAGAATCGCCTGCCGTGCATCTACCTGGTGGATTCCGGCGGCGCTAACCTGCCGCGCCAGGACGAAGTGTTTCCCGACCGCGAGCACTTTGGGCGGATCTTCTTCAACCAGGCCAACATGAGCGCCCAGGGCATCCCGCAGATTGCCGTGGTCATGGGCTCCTGCACTGCCGGTGGTGCCTATGTGCCGGCGATGGCGGACGAAGCGATCATGGTGCGCCAGCAGGCGACCATCTTCCTCGCCGGGCCGCCGCTGGTGAAGGCCGCCACGGGCGAAGTGGTCAGCGCCGAAGACCTTGGCGGTGCCGATGTGCACTGCAAGATCTCCGGGGTAGCCGACCATTACGCCGACAGCGACGAACACGCCCTGGCCCTGGCCCGCCGCAGCATCGCCAACCTCAACTGGCGCAAACAGGGGCAGTTGCAACAGCGCACACCCGTCGCGCCGCTGTATGCCAGCGACGAGCTGTACGGCGTGATCCCGGCCGATGCCAAGCAGCCGTTCGATGTGCGCGAAGTGATTGCGCGGCTGGTGGACGGCTCGGTATTCGATGAATTCAAGGCGCTGTTCGGCACCACGCTGGTCTGCGGTTTTGCCCATTTGCATGGCTATCCTGTCGCGATCCTCGCCAACAACGGGATCCTCTTCGCTGAAGCGGCGCAAAAAGGCGCGCACTTTATCGAACTGGCCTGCCAGCGCGGGATTCCCCTGCTGTTCTTGCAGAACATCACCGGCTTCATGGTCGGCCAGAAGTACGAGGCCGGCGGCATCGCCAAGCACGGCGCCAAGCTGGTCACGGCGGTAGCCTGCGCCAAGGTGCCGAAATTCACGGTGATCATCGGCGGCAGCTTTGGTGCCGGTAACTATGGGATGTGTGGGCGCGCCTACGATCCGCGATTTTTGTGGATGTGGCCCAACGCACGTATTGGCGTGATGGGCGCCGAACAGGCCGCCGGTGTGCTGGTGCAAGTCAAGCGCGAACAGGCCGAACGCAGTGGCCAGGGGTTCAGCGCCGAGGAAGAGGCGCAGATCAAGCAACCGATCCTCGACCAGTATGAAACCCAGGGCCACCCCTATTACTCCAGCGCCCGCCTGTGGGATGACGGCGTCATCGACCCCTTGCAGACCCGTGACGTGCTGGCCCTGGCCCTGTCCGCCGCGCTGAATGCCCCCATCGAGCCGAGCCGCTTCGGCGTGTTCCGCATGTAATTGGAGCTGCACCCATGAGCGATTTCAACACCGTGGAACTGGTGAACGACCCCCGTGGCTTTGCCACGCTGTGGTTGAGCCGGGAACAGAAGAACAACGCCTTCAACGCCGAAATGATCCGTGAGCTGATCATTGCCCTGGACCAGGTCCAGGCCGATGCCTCGCTACGTTTTTTGCTGGTACGCGGGCGCGGCAAGCATTTCAGCGCCGGCGCGGATCTGGCCTGGATGCAACAGTCGGCTGAGCTGGACTACCACACCAACCTCGACGACGCCCGCGAGCTGGCGGAGTTGATGTACAACCTGGCCAAGCTGAAGATCCCGACACTCGCGGTGGTCCAGGGTGCGGCCTATGGCGGCGCCCTGGGCCTGATCAGTTGCTGCGACATGGCCATTGGCGCCGATGACGCGCAGTTCTGCCTGTCGGAAGTGCGCATCGGCCTCGCCCCGGCGGTGATCAGCCCATTTGTGGTGCAGGCGATTGGCGAACGCGCGGCACGGCGTTATGCCTTGACCGCAGAGCGCTTCGACGGCCACCAGGCCCAGGCCATCGGGCTCCTGGCGCAAAGCTACCCCCTCGCCGAGCTGAATCAACAGGTCGAGCAATGGACCGCCAACCTGCTGCTCAACAGCCCGGCGGCCATGCGTGCCAGCAAAGACTTGCTGCGCGAAGTCGGCAACGGCGCGCTCACTCCAGCGTTGCGCCGTTACTGCGAAAACGCCATCTCGCGCATCCGCGTCAGCGCCGAAGGCCAGGAAGGATTGCGCGCGTTTTTGCAAAAACGTGCACCCAGTTGGCAGTCCCAGGAGCCTCGTTCATGAGTTCACCGTTGATTACCTGCGTGCTGGTGGCCAACCGTGGCGAAATCGCCTGCCGGGTCATGCGCACGGCCAAGGCACTGGGGATGACCACCGTCGCCGTGCACAGCGCTACTGACCGCGATGCGCGCCATAGCCGCGAAGCCGATATCCGCGTGGACCTGGGCGGCAGCAAGGCTGCCGACAGCTACCTGCAGATCGACAAGTTGATCGCCGCCGCCAAGGCCAGCGGCGCCCAGGCGATTCATCCGGGGTATGGCTTTCTTTCCGAAAACCCGGGCTTTGCGCGGGCGATTGCTGACGCCGGGCTGATTTTCCTCGGCCCGCCCGCCTCGGCCATTGATGCCATGGGCAGCAAGTCCGCCGCCAAGGCCTTGATGGAAACCGCTGGCGTACCGCTGGTGCCGGGTTATCACGGTGCCGCCCAGGACCTGGAAACCTTCCGCCAGGCTGCTGCGCGCATTGGCTACCCGGTGCTGCTCAAGGCCACTGCTGGCGGTGGAGGCAAGGGCATGAAAGTGGTCGAGGACGAAAGCCAATTGGCCGAAGCCCTGGCCTCGGCCCAGCGTGAAGCACAGTCGTCGTTTGGCAACGCGCAGATGCTGGTGGAGAAATACCTGATCCAGCCACGCCACGTGGAGATCCAGGTATTTGCCGACCAACACGGTCATTGCCTGTACCTCAATGAACGCGACTGCTCGATCCAGCGTCGGCATCAGAAAGTCGTCGAAGAAGCGCCGGCACCCGGTCTCAGCCCTGCCCTGCGCCAGGCCATGGGTGAGGCGGCAGTGCGTGCGGCCCAGGCGATTGGCTATGTCGGTGCTGGCACGGTGGAGTTCCTGCTGGATGCGCGTGGTGAGTTCTTCTTCATGGAGATGAACACCCGCTTGCAGGTGGAACACCCGGTGACGGAGGCCATTACCGGCCTGGATCTGGTGGCCTGGCAAATCCGTGTCGCTCAGGGCGAACCGCTGCCGATGACCCAGGATCAGGTGCCGTTGCGCGGTCACGCCATCGAAGTGCGGCTGTATGCCGAAGATCCTGCCAATGATTTCTTGCCGGCCACCGGGCGCCTGGCGCTGTACCGCGAGTCGGCGCCAGGCCCGGGACGCCGGGTGGACAGCGGCGTCGAGCAAGGTGACGACGTCTCCCCGTTCTACGACCCGATGCTCGGCAAACTGATTGCCTGGGGCGAGGATCGCGAACAGGCGCGCCTGCGCCTGCTGAGCATGCTGGATGAGTTTGCGGTCGGTGGTTTGAAGACTAACCTGGGCTTTTTGCGACGCATCATCGGCCACCCTGCGTTCGCTGCGGCGCAGTTAGATACCGGGTTTATCCCGCGGTACCAGGAGCAACTGCTGCCTGCCGCCAGTGAGTTGAGCGATGAGTTCTGGCAGGCGGCTGGCCATGGTTTCATGCAGAGCCAGCCAGCCCGGCTGCGCGAAGATGACCTCGCCTCGCCGTGGGCTGCGGCATTGGGCTTTCGCGCGGGCCTGCCCGCCGAGACGTCACTGCATTTGAGCTGCGACGGCCAGGACCGCCTGGTGCCCCTGCAAACCAACGCCGCGCCACAACTGCGTAACGAGCACCTGCTGATCGAGGATGCCGGCCTACGCCGTTCGCACCTGGCTGTACGCCATGGGCAGACGCTGTTCCTGCGCTGGCAAGGTGAGATGCGCAGTGTGACGCTGTTTGATCCGATCGCCGCCGTCGATGCCGGGCAGGCGCATCAGGGCGGCCTCACTGCGCCGATGAACGGCAGCATCGTGCGGGTGCTGGTGGACGTCGGGCAGACGGTCGAGGCTGGCACGCAACTGGTGGTGCTCGAAGCGATGAAGATGGAGCACAGCATTCGCGCACCCCATGCCGGTGTGATCAAGGCGCTGTATTGCCAGGAAGGCGAAATGGTCGGCGAAGGCAGCGCCTTGGTGGAGCTGGAGGCCTTGGCCTAGAACTTCACCGTGGCCTGTACCACCACGCCGATGATCTGACAGGCATCGGTCAGCAGCGCCTTTGGATAGGTCGGGTTGAGCGGCACCAGATAACGCTGGCCGCTTTCCTCGATCAGTTTGCGAAAGGTCGCCTGGCTGCTGCCGGCCCATTGGGCCACCACCAACTTGCCGGGCTCGGCGTCGAGGGCCGGGTCCACCAGGATCATCATCCCATCGGCGATACTCGGCCCGCTGGGTGCGGTCATTGCATCGCCGTAGACCTGGAGCCAGAACGCTTCGCCGTCGGCATCGTAGTCGCTCGCCTGAAAACGCGCCTGGCCATAGGCTGGCCGCTGCTCGTGCACCTGGATGGGCTGTTTCCAGTCTTTCACGGGATAGCGAAAATACGGGTTGTATTGAACGGCCGACGCGGCTTCGTCGTCTGCCGGGGCGTCGCCCTTCTCGCGGATCACCAGCGCCGCTTCCAGATAACCCAGGCCCAGTTCTTCGAGCACCCGGTTCATGTCGGCGAGGCTGGGGACACGGCGCTTGCCCAGCCAGTGGCCGATGCCGCCCTGGGACATGCCCAGCCGCGTGGCCAATTGCTCTTGCGTGACCTTGCGGTCTTTCATGTTGGCTTTGACCAACGCGATCCATTTATCCATGGGGCAGACGATACCGGGTGTATTCAGCGCGACAATAAACAGTTTGTAGTAATCAATCAAACGACATAAATACAGATCGTATTATTATCAGCTCCACCTGTTCACCTTCCCACCCAGAGCACCGACCTCATGAACACAACCCCGGATCACCTGCCTGGTACACCTGATGATGAAATAAAGCTCTTGCAGGACAGCGCCGCTGCCCAGCGCGCACTGGACTACTACTTGAAAGAAGATCCAGGCCTGGCAGCGGACGATGTGACATGGTTCGAGGCCAACCCCGCTGTCAGCAGTGAAGAAGCCCTGATCCACGCGTCGGACCTGCTGCGCAGCGCTGCCGCCATCGCCTATGAACTGGCCGACAACAAGCTGGGAGGCACCCGGGACCTGGCGTTTTCGGTGGTGTACCTGATTGATATGGCCAAGGCCATGCTGGAGCGTCCACTGCAACTGGCAGGCGGGAAAACCCCATAGCCAGGTAGGCATGCAGGAACAAAAGGAAAAATATTTCTATCTGGTTGATAAAAACATTTGACTTGCAAATGATAATGATTATTATTGCAAGCAGCTGGTCGCGAGATCAGTCGATAGACCAAGAGACCTTAGGTCGGACTCTTGGAATATCTCCTCATCAGGCTAATCACGGTTTTTGACCCGGCTCTTTGGCCGGGTCTTTTTTTTGCCAGTTATTCTGGCGTGGCTTCAGGCTAATGAAGACTGTGTGTTGCTTGATGGCACGCATGGTAGCAAAAGACTATCGCGAAAAGAAAGTCGATAAAGCGCTCTGGCCCGGATCTTTCCAAATTAGCACTTGAGAATCAATCTCACAGACTCTAAGCTGCGGCTGCGTCATGGACGACGCCCCCTTCTTTTTCGCAAAAGTTTGCGTCCAGACTTTACCCCGCGCCTGTGTAAACTACCCGCCACACCCCTCATATTCAGGCAACCAGACTATGACCGTGGCCTTGACCTCCATTAAGATCAGCACCGATTTCGACAGCGGCAATATCCAGGTGCTCGACACCAGCGATGCCCATCAATTGTTGCTCGCAATCAAACCCGATACCCGCAGCCAGCACTTCCAATGGTTCCACTTCAAGGCCGAAGGGATGCACATTGGCCATACCCATACCTTCCGCCTGAGCAACGCCGGCCAGTCCTCCTACAAACATGCCTGGAGCGGCTACAACGCCGTGGCGTCCTACGACCACATCAACTGGTTCCGGGTGCCAACGCGCTTTGACGGCGAAACCTTGCACATCGAATTCCAGACCGAGCAAAAACACGCCTGGTTCGCCTACTTCGAACCCTACAGCCGCGAGCGTCACGCCTGGTTGATCGACCAGGCACTGAACCGCGCCGGCACGCAATTGCTGGCCACCGGCAAGAGCGTCGAAGGCCGTGATATCCCGCTCCTGCGCCGTGGCAAGGGTGGCGCAGGGCAGCGCAAAGTCTGGATCATCGCCCAACAACACCCGGGCGAGCACATGGCCGAGTGGTTTATGGAAGGCATCATCGAGCGCCTGCAACAGCACGGTGACGACGAACTGAACAGACTCCTGGCCGCTGCCGACCTCTACCTGGTGCCGAATATGAACCCGGATGGCGCGTTTCACGGTCATCTGCGCACCAACGCCATGGGCCAGGACCTCAATCGCGCCTGGCAAAGCGCAAGCCAGGAACAAAGCCCGGAAGTGCTGTTCGTCCAGCAGCAAATGGAGCAATACGGCGTCGACCTGTTCCTGGACATCCACGGTGACGAGGAAATCCCCTACGTGTTCACCGCCGGTTGTGAAGGCAACCCCGGTTACACACCGCGTATCGAAGGCCTGGAAAAACACTTCCGCAGCCACTTGAGCGCCCTGACCCGCGACTTCCAGACCACCCATGGCTACACGCGTGACTTGCCGGGCCAGGCCAATATGACCCTGGCGTGCAACAGCGTGGGCGAGAAATTCGATTGCCTGTCCCTGACCCTGGAAATGCCGTTCAAGGACAACGACGATGCACCCGATCCGCATACCGGCTGGTCCGGCAAACGCTCGCTGCAACTGGGCAAGGACGTGCTGAGCACCGTGGCGGATATGGTCAGCGTGCTGCGCTGATCCTGCTTACCCCGGGGGCCAGGTTCAGCCCCCGGATTGCGCCGCCACCCGCAGGCAATCCTGCGGCCCGAGCACCCGGCCATCCGCTGCACGCACCGCCAAGGCCTGCAGCGGCTGCCCGTGCTCACGGTCCAACATCACCGAACGAGCCTCGCCCTCGTCGTAGAAAAACCCCTCGCCCCATTGCCGCAGCCCAATGATCACGGCGAACAGTCCCCTGCCCTTTTGCGTCAACACATACTCCTGGTAAGCGCTGCCATCCGAAGCCGGGACAATCTCGAAAATCCCGTGGGCCACCAGATTGCGCAGGCGCGTCGACAGAATGTTCTTGGCCATCCCCAGGCTGCGCTGGAACTCGCCGAAGCGGCGGATGCCATCGAATGCATCCCGAATGATCAATAGCGCCCAACCATCACCAATGGCCTCCAGTGAGCGTGCCACCGGGCATTCGGCACTTTCAAAGCGAGTGAGTTTGACCATGCGCAACGCCTGCCTGATGAAAAATGTAGTTGCAATATAAAACCGGTCTACCTACCGTACAACTAGTTTCATTTTAAAACCACAAAGGAATCCAGCATGCCAACCTCCCCCTTGAGCGCCGCCGTGGTGCTGCTGTTCGCCGTTGCCTGTGGTTTGTCGGTGGCCAATGTCTATTACGCCCAACCCCTGCTTGATGCCATGGCCACCACGTTCGCCATGGACCCCGCCACCATCGGCATGGTGATCAGCCTGACTCAGGTCGGTTATGGCATGGGTCTGTTGCTGCTGGTGCCGTTGGGCGACCTGCTCAATCGCCGGCACTTGATCGTCGGCCAGTTACTGCTGTCCACCGCCGCGGTTTTGCTGCTTGGCCTGTCCAGCAGCAGCCTGTGGTTTCTGGCTGGCCTGCTGCTGACCGGCTTGCTCGCGGTGGTGGCACAAGTATTGGTGGCCTACGCCGCAAACCTGGCGCGGCCCGAGCAACGGGGCCATGTGGTGGGCCTGGTGACCAGCGGCATCGTGGTCGGCCTGCTGCTGGCACGCACGGTGTCCGGGGTCATGGCGGACCTGGCCGGCTGGCGTTCGGTGTACCTGTTGTCGGCTGGCCTGACGCTGCTGATGGCACTGTTGCTCTGGCGCGTCTTGCCGGCCACCGAGCAGCCCCGGGCGCCAGGTTCGTATCTACAGCTGCTCGGCTCGGTGTTCAGCCTGCTGCGTGAAGAAAAAGTGCTGCGCGACCGCGCGGTCCTGGCGTTTCTGATTTTTGCCGCTGGCACCGTGCTCTGGACCCCACTGGTACTGCCCTTGAGCGCCCCGCCATTGTCGCTGTCCCACACCCAGATCGGCCTGTTCGGCCTCGCCGGTGCTGCTGGCGCGCTGGGCGCGGCTCATGCCGGACGCCTGGCCGACCGGGGCCTGGCCCAGTGGACCAGCGGCGCAGCCCTGGGGCTGATGTTGGTGTCGTGGCTGGCCATCGCCTTCACCCAGTCCTCGCTGTGGGCGCTGCTGCTCGGGGTGATTACCTTCGACCTCGGCCTGCAAGCCGTGCATGTCACCAGCCAAAGCCTGATCTACAGCGTGCGCCCCGCCGCCCAGAGCAGGTTGGCGGCCGGCTACATGCTGTTCTATTCGGCAGGCAGCGCCCTGGGCTCGGTCGCGGCGACGATGATGTATGCCTGGGCCGGCTGGCTCGGCGTGTGTGGCCTGGGCGCCGCCATCAACCTGCTGGCCCTGGTTTACTGGCGGGCGACCCTTGCACCTCAGTCCTTGCCGAGCATGCTTTGCAGCACGCCATCGCGACGAACCCAGCCATGGAACAACGCCGCCGCCAAATGCAGCAACACCGTCAGAAACAGCAAATAGGCGAGGTAACCGTGGGCTTTGCGCAGCACCGCAAACAACTGCGCATTGGCCGGCACCCATCCGGGCAACTGCAAGGCGCTGGACAGCATCACCGGATCACCGGCCGCCGAAATCATCGCCCACCCCAGCAACGGCAGGATCAGCATCAAGCCATACAGCAGCACATGCGAAGCCTTGGCCGCCAGCACCTGCCACGCCGGCAAGTCGACAGGCAACGGCGGCTGACGGGTAGAAAAGCGCACCCCCAGCCGCACGATCACCAACAGCAGAATCGCAATGCCCAGCGGCTTGTGCAGGTGCAACAACCACTCATGGCGCTCGGAAACCGACGCCACCATGCCAGCGCCGATAAACAGCATGGCGATCACCATCAGCGCCATCAGCCAGTGCAGCAGGCGCGCCAGCGGCGCAAAAAAACGCGGTTGGGCATTCATGGCCGGGACTCCTGAGGGGCGCTGTGCAACTGGCTGACTTCGCCGGTGCGACGCAAATATGAACTGGCATAGGCGGCAGAACGTGCAGCCAGCAGCGGGTCATTGGAGGCTTCGATACCACTGGGCAGGATCAAGGGGTCAAAGTTGATATCACGGCAATCGCCGTCCAGTTGCGGCTGGCTGCTTTCAAGCACCAAGGTGCCGGCGTTCAGCACCGTGTGCGCGCCGACCCAGGCCTTGCTGGCGTCATCTACCAGGTCCGAGGGGTTGGCCAGGGTGATCTGCAATTGCCAGCGCAGCGGCCCGGCCTTCAAGCGTTGTATCAAATCTGCCTGCAGGGAATCCGCCCCTTCAGGCGTGATGGCGCCGCTGGCATCCTGGCTCAGCGGTACCACGCCCCAGCGCACGGCCTGGCGTTGCCCGGTGGCATTGATCAGGTAAAAAGCGTTAATCGCGTTATAGGTCTCGGTGGCATAGCTGGCAGAGGGCTTGGCGGTCTTGACCCACGCCAGAAACGGCGCGGCCTCGGGATGGCTGGCAAAAAACGCCGGCATACTGGCCGGGTTCGGCTTGCCGGTCGCAGGGTCTGGGGCACCGGCCTTGAGCATCTGGTAGAACGCCTCAGGCGTGCCCACCGGGAACACCGGCATGCTGTTCATCCCGGTGCGCCATTGCTGGCCGTTGGCCTGGCTGAACTGCACGGCCAGGCTGCGGATCGGCACGCTGTTGTCCGGGGCATAGGGGTTGCCGCTGGGCAGGGCGAAACGCCCGATCACCTGGGTGCGGGCCTCACTGAATACCTGTGCGCTGGAATACGCCCGAACCGCAGGACTGCTCTCGAAATAGCCGGCCACGCACACACCTTTAGCGTGATTGCGTCGGTAGCCTTGGTGTACGCCATTATTGGTTTCCAGGGCATTGACCAACGTCTTGGGGCGCAAACGCTGTGGGTCAAGTGTGCCGTTGACGTAGGCAAAAGCCCCCGCCACGACACCAACAACCGCGCCAATAGCCGCCAGGCGCAGCATCAGGCTGGCACGCCCCAACGGCGGGCGTGGTGGGGATGGATGATCTGGCATGAAATGCTCCGAGGCCTATGGCCACAGGGGATAGGTGCAATAGGACGCCGCTCGCACGGGCTTATTCCCCCAGGGCCGTAGGCATTTTCATCAGAGCCTTGTTCAGGAGTCCCAGATCGCCCCATAGGCGGGTATCCCCCGAGCCTCCATTTCCTCGACCACCCGCTGCGTCACCGCCTGGTTGGCGATACAGATCACCGCTTCGGCAGCGAAGTCCTGCACCGCCGCGTAGGCCAGTTGCACCAGGTCAGGTTTGCCCCGTACATCGGTGTCCCAGATCACTGCACCGGGTTGTGCGCGAAGGATTTCTGCAACCAGTTCCTCGCCATAGGTCTTGGCCGGGCTGCGGGTCGACCAGACCAACTGGATCGGCACCTGCTTGGCCAGCAAATGCGGCATCACCGGGCCAATGCCGCTGCCAGTGGCGATGTACACCACCGACTTGAACAAGGTCTCGACGTTGGCCACCCCTGCCGTGGTAATGCCCTTGACCCACACATGGGACGGCATCTGCTCGATAAAGCGCCCCGTCCAATCCCCGGCCCGGGAAATAATCAGGCGAAAACCCGGCTGGCCCGGTGTCGGGATATTGGCAAACGAGTGCCACTCCAGCAGCGGTTGCAGGCTGATCGCGGTGGACGACCCCGCAAAGGGCGTGGTGTGGCGCAATGTGCTGATCACGGCATGGCCACTAGGCCGCTGATGACTGACTACCACTTTGCGCAAGCGTAACCAAGGCAGCGCAATACTCAGGGTCAGCACCAGCAATACCCAAACCGCCCCCGCGGGAGCCTCGGCCAGCAGTGTCTGCACCCAGAACAACAGCAAGGCCGCCCACCCCGCAAACCGGTGCACGCGCTCAAAGCCATTGTGAAAGCGGCGGCGAATCCCCGGCTGCGCCATCACCACCATCAACAGCAACACACCCAGCAGCGCCGCACTGACCAGCAACCACGGCACCGACACACTCGAAGGCTGTTGCAGATAGCGCCAGCCCTGGCTGCCGACCAGCACCGCGAACCACACCGTGGCCGCCAGCGCACCGCCGCTGTGCAGCCCGCCCAGGTGATAAACCTTGGCGGCGCGGCGGCGTATGTACAGCGGCCAGCTCACGGGAATACGCGTCGCCAACCAGAACAGCCCGTTGATTACATACTGCTGGCGCACCAGGATCGCCAGGGACAGGTTAATCATCACCAGCAGCGACACCTGTTGCACGTCGATCAAGGGCAGGGTCAAGCCCGCCAGCGCAAACCAGCCGTTGCCCATCAGCACCCCTGCCACCAGACAGTTGTAATGGGAAAATATCGGCCTGCCACGCCAGCGCCGCCACCCGCCAGGCCGGGCGGGCAGCACCGTGGCCATCCACCGTTCAATCATGCTCGGCCACCTGTGCTCAGGAGTAACTGGCGCCCCTCCTCGCTGTCACGGGCCCATTGCAGCAGCAAAGCCTTGTCGACCTTGCCACGCGCTGTGAGCGGCAGGAGGTCCACGGCGAAAATCACCGCGGGCACACAGTAGTAGGCCAGCCGTTGCGCGCAGTACTGCCTGGCTGCCGGGATATCCACCGTGGCGGGGGTCACGAATGCCACCAGGTGCTGGCTGTCGAACTTCAACGCCACCGCCCGGCTACAGGCACCGCAGGCCTCAAGCGTGGTGGCAAGCGCATCCAACTCCACGCGAAAACCGCGGACCTTGACCTGATCGTCAACCCGCCCCAGATGCTCCAACGCCCCTTCGTCCGTCCAGCGGCCCAGGTCGCGGGTATGGAACATCATCCGGCCCGCCCCCAGGAATGGATCAGGTCGGTAGCGTTGCGCAGTCAACAACGGGTTGTGCAGATAACCGGCCGTCACCCCATCGCCCCCGGCCCACATCTCCCCCACTGCCCCTGGCGCGCAGGCCTGGCCATGTTCATCGAGCACATACACGGTGTTATTGGGTGTCGGCTTGCCGATGGTCAATCGCGCCCCTGGCACATGCCGATGCAGGGTATTGACGATGGTCGTTTCAGTCGGCCCGCAACCGTTGTAGAACGTGCAATGGGCCGCCCAGCGGTCCGCCAGGGCCTGGGGGCATGGCTCGCCCGCCACCGCGACCACCTCAAGCGTGGGGCATTGCCGGGGATCCAGGGTCGCGAGAATCGACGGCGTGGCGATCAGCACCTGGCAATGGCGTGCCGTTTCCCCGATGTCTTGCTGGCGGATAAGCAACGTCGCCCCATGGGCCAGACAACCGAGGATCTCCCAGGCCGCCATGTCAAAGGCGATGTTGAGTATCTGCCCAACGCTCATGCCTGGCTTGATGCCGAGGTTTCCCGGGGCCGTCAGCAAGATATTGCAGACATTACGGTGGGTCACCCGCACCCCGTTTGGCCGGCCTGTGGTCCCGGAGGTAAACAGCACAAAACACAGGCTGGCAGGGTCTGGCGCGGCGACGTCCAGCAGGCATTCCTCGGCCACCCAGGGCTGTTGCGCCAGGAACTCATCCAGGCACACGCACGGCTGGCCCGCCGCCAGCGGCAATCGGTCCTTGAGCCCGGATAGGGTCAGTACTACGGCACTCGACAATGTCTCAAGGATCATCGTCAACTGGGCCGGCGGAGTGATCCTGGCATCCTGCGGCACGTACGCCGCGCCGATTTTCAACACGGCCAGCAGGCCCACCAGCATGGGGATCGACCGCTCGACAAACAGCGCTACCGTGTCTCCCGCCACCACGCCCTGCTCGATCAGGTGCCGGGCCAGCCGATTGGCCTGGCGGTTCAACTGCTCATAGCTGATGCTCTGCTCCAGACAGAGCGCGGCTATCTGCTGGGGAGCTGCTGCGGCTTGCGCCTCGAAGGCCAGGTGTATACACGCGTACGGCAGTGGCCCTGCCGGCCCGCATCCCCAACTTTCAAGGGTATTACGTTGGATGATGGGCAAATGGCCCAGTGCCTTGGTGCAAGCAAATCCGCTATCTGCTGCTGTCGCCGATATCATGTGTCAACTCCTCATCTGGCGCCTGCCTCACAGTGATCGGGCAGGCTGGGAGCTGGACTGAGGACGATTCACGACATTACAGGGCTACGGGAGCCTACAAACGATAAAGACCAAGGCCATCTGTAGCGTTTATTTTTCCTACAAATGGAACAACCTTTGCCGGTAGGCGTCTCCCTCAACACCGCCCACGACACGCAGGCCCCCATGCACGAACTCGACGAACAGTTGCGTGAACTCCTTCCCAGGCTGCGGCGCTTTGCCCTGTCCCTGACGCGCAACCCCAGCAGCGCCGATGATCTGGTGCAGGCCAGCCTGGAGCGCGCCATCGTCAGTTGGCGTGACAGGCGCGTCGACGGTGATTTACGCGCCTGGTTGTTCTCGATCCTCTACCGGCAGTTTCTCGACGCGCACCGGCGTTCGCGACGCTATGCACGGATGCTGGAGTTCTTTACCGGGCGCGATGACACGCAACCCTCGGTCGAACGCGAGGTGATCGCCCAATCGACCCTGCAAGCTTTCGACCAGTTGACCGGCGAGCAGCGCGCCCTGCTGCTGTGGGTCTCGGTGGAAGGCTTGAGCTACAAGGAAGTCGCCCATATCCTCGACGTGCCCATCGGCACCGTGATGTCACGCCTGTCCCGCGCCCGCCAGGCCTTGCGCCAGCTCAGCGACGGCGACATCAACCGCCCCTCCCTGCGGATACTCAAATGATCAGCCTGCCCCCCAACGAACGCGACCTGCACGCTTACGTCGACCACCAACTCTCGGAGGTGGAGCGACGCCAATTGGAGATCTGGCTCGCCGCCCACCCCGAGGTCGCGGCCCAGGTCCACGCCTGGCAACAGGATGCCCAGCACCTGCGCGCGGCCCTCGGCGCTGCGCCAGCGGCTAATCCGCAGTTGGATCCGGCACTGATTCGCCAGCGTCTCAAGCACCAGTCGCGCCGCCAACTGGCCACTGCCGCCATGCTGGTGCTCGCCGTCAGCCTGGGCGGCCTGGGTGGCTGGCAAGCACGGCAGGCAACCCTTGTGGCCACGGCACTGCCGATGACCGACGCCATGCAGGCCTATCGCCTGTTCGCCCAGGAGCGGATCATGCCCGCCGATTACCAGGTGCAAGGCAGCGGCGATATGCAAGCCTGGCTCGACCGTTACTTCACCCAGGCCCATCGCCTGCCAGACCTGAGCCAGGCCGGTTTCAACCCGGTCAGCGGGCGCCTGCTCACCACTGATCAAGGCGCAGCGGCGATGGTGCTCTACGAGAACCCGCAGGGCCGGCGCATCAGTTTCTACATTCGCCCGCCGGGCCCGCAGAACACCTTGCTGCCACCGGGCAGTCGCAATGCCGACGGGCTCCAGGCCCAGTACTGGTCCAGCCCCGGCTACAACTATGCGATGGTCAGCCAAGAGGACGAGCCGACCACCCCATTGCTCAAGCAGACCACAAGGTTCTAGGACACCAACGCCATGCCTTTTCGAGATAGCCGCCCCCGTCGCCTGCCCTTGTTCAAACGGCTGCTGGGCAAAACAACCACCACCGATAATGCCCCAGCCATTCAGCGGTTCTTTGAAGACAAGGCCCGGCAACAGGGCTACACCCTCAGCCCCAGCCAATGGCAGGTGATCGCGGCCATGACCCGGCAAACCGCGCACTTGCAGGCCCGGCGTCCGACCCGCAGCTTGTACCTGCACGGGGCCGTCGGCCGGGGCAAAAGCTGGTTGCTCGACGGGTTTTTCCAGGCCTTGCCGTGCCCGGACAAACAGCGGGTGCATTTCCACGACTTTTTCGCCCGCCTGCACCGAGGCATGTTTGCTCACCGCCAGCAGGCCGACGCCCTGGCCGCCACCCTGGATCAATTGCTCGACGGTTGCCGGGTGCTGTGTTTCGACGAATTCCATGTGCATGACATCGGCGATGCGATGTTGATCACCCGCCTGTTCAAGGCGTTGTTCCAACGGGGCATCCTGGTGCTGCTCACCTCCAATTACCCGCCACAGGGCTTGCTGCCCAACCCGCTGTATCACCAGCGCTTCAAGCCGGTGATCGACTTGATCGGCGCACGCATGGACGTCATGCAAGTCAGCGCGCCCCACGACTATCGAGGCTTGGCACAGAACCATCGGCAACAGCGCTTCACCCATGGCCTGTACGTTTGGCCCGGCACCCCGGCCCAACGCAGTGAGCGGGGGCTGCCCGACACCGATGGCCCACCCCTGGCCCTGGCAGTGGGAGCACGGCAACTGCAGGTCCGCTGGCATCAGGCGCGCACCCTGGGCGCCACCTTCAACGACCTGTGTGAACAACCCACTGCCGTGATGGATTACCTGCTGCTGTGCGAGGACTTCGACCACTGGATCATCGACGGCCTGCCCCGGCTGGACGACTGCCCGATTGCCGTGCAACAACGGTTTATCAACCTGATCGACGTGCTGTACGACCAGGACAAGCACCTGACACTGCTGGGCCAACAGCCACTGGACGATGCCCTGGAGGGCCAGGCGATCGACTTGGCGCGCACCCGCAGCCGCCTGGACCAGTTGCAACAAACCAGCTCGATCGCGCCCAAGCCGTTATCATGAGCGCCTTTGCCTTTGTCGAGTGACGCTGCTGTTCATGGATACCCTTGCCCAACTCAAGGCTGGCCAACTGGCTGGCATCAAGCGCCTGGACCTGTCCTGTGGCCTGACGCAGTTCCCTCGGGAAATCTTCGACCTGGCCGACTCCCTGGAAATCCTCAACCTCAGTGGCAATGCCCTGAGCAGCCTGCCCGACGATCTGCACCGCCTGCCCCACCTGCGCGTGCTGTTTTGCTCGGACAACGCCTTTACCGAACTGCCGGCGTGCCTGGGCCAATGCCCGCAATTGAGCATGGTTGGCTTCAAGGCCAACCAGATCGAGCATGTGCCCGCTGCCGCGCTGCCGCCGCAGCTGCGCTGGCTGATCCTTACCGACAACCACATCAGCCAGTTGCCGGACGAGCTCGGCGAGCGGCCGCGCTTGCAAAAACTCATGCTGGCCGGCAACCGCCTGGAGCAACTGCCGGCGAGCCTGGCCCAGTGCCATAACCTCGAACTGCTGCGCATCGCCTCCAACCGCCTGGCGCAATTGCCGCACTGGCTGCTGACGCTACCGCGCCTGACCTGGCTGGCCTATGCCGGCAACCCGGTGGAAATGGCGGTGGATGTGGCCAATGACGACGACACGCCGAATATTCCCTGGGCCGAACTGGCGCTGGCCGAAGTGCTGGGCGAAGGCGCCTCAGGTGTGATCCGCAAGGCACTCTGCAAACCTTCGAACGCGCCTGTCGCCGTCAAACTCTATAAGGGCACCATCACCAGCGACGGTTCGCCGCTGCACGAAATGCAGGCCTGTATTGCCGCCGGGCTGCACCCCAACCTGATCAGGGTGCAAGGCCGCGTGGTTGGCCACCCCGATGACCAGGCCGCACTGGTGATGGACCTGATCGAGCCGAGCTACCGCAACCTCGCCGGCCTGCCAAGCCTGGCGTCCTGCACCCGGGACATCTACGACCCCGCCACACGTTTCAGCGCCGAGGTGGCATTGCGCATAGCGCGGGGCATCGCCTCGGTGGCCGCCCACCTGCACCGGCACGGCATTACCCATGGCGACCTGTATGGCCACAATATCCTGTGCAATGCCGAGGGTGATTGCCTGCTCGGGGACTTTGGCGCGGCATCGTTCCACGCCACGGTAGACACCTTGCAAACCAGGGCGCTGCAACGCATTGAAGTGCGCGCGTTCGGGGTGTTGCTGGGGGAGTTGCTGGAGCGGATTGACGAAGGCTTGAGCGATGAACAGCGCCAAGTGCTGGAGGCGCTGCGTGACAGTTGCTGCCAACCGCAGGTGCTGGCACGACCGGCGTTCCAAGAGATCGAGACACTGCTGTCCTCACTCTGAAACGCCATGCAAATGTGGGAGCGGGCTTGCCCGCGATAGCGGTCGGTCAGTCACACCGCTATCGCGGGCAAGCCCGCTCCCACACTAGCCCGCGTCCACGATTACAGGCCGGTGTCAGCCCGCCAGGCCGACGAACATATCCTGCACGTCGTCATGGTTGTCCAGGCCTTCCAGGAAGGCTTCGACTTCAGCCATCTGCTCGTCGCTCAAACCAGTGACCGGGTTTTTCGAGATGTAGCCCAACTTGGCCGACAACACGGTGAAACCCTGCTCCGGCAAGGCTTTCTGTACCGCGTCCAGGTCAGTGGTCTCGGTGATGAACAGGGTCGAACCCTCTTCTTCGCCTTCTTCAAAGTCCTGGGCGCCGGCTTCGATGGCGGCCATTTCCGGATCGGCATCCGGAGTATCCGGCGAGGCCTCGATCAGCCCCACATGGTTGAAGTCCCAGGCCACGGAGCCCGAAGCCCCCAATTGCCCCTTGCGGAACGCCACGCGGATTTCCGCCACGGTACGGTTGATGTTGTCGGTCACGCATTCAACGATCAACGGCACCTGGTGCGGGGCGAACCCTTCATAGGTCACGCGATGGTACTGCACGGTTTCGCCCAGCAGGCCCGCGCCTTTCTTGATCGCACGTTCCAGGGTTTCCTTGGGCATCGAGGCTTTCTTGGCCTGCTCGACCACCAGACGCAGGTGGGCGTTGGTCGCGGTGTCTGCACCGTTGCGGGCGGCAATGGTGATCTCTTTCACCAGCTTGCCGAAGATCTTGCCCTTGGCATTGGATGCCGCTTCTTTATGTTTAACCTTCCACTGTGCGCCCATGACTCACTCTCTTGATATCCGTGGCGCCGAGACGTCTACTGGCCGGCGCTTTGGCGGCAGAGTTTATAGGGCAAAAACACTCTCTTCCACCAAAAAACCGGCCAGCGACGCAGGTGGCTCAGGTGCGCAGGGGTTTGATCGCCATGGCGCGATCCGGCACAAAGTCCCCGACTTGCGCCAATACCGCAGGCCGAGCGTTCCAGTAAGGCATCAACACCAGCGAAGAAAACAACGCGCAACCGGCAAATACGATAAACACCGTCACCGTGTCGAAGTAACCCGGCAGCAGGCCAC
This sequence comes from Pseudomonas sp. FH4, assembly GCF_000510915.2. Lineage (NCBI taxonomy): Bacteria > Pseudomonadati > Pseudomonadota > Gammaproteobacteria > Pseudomonadales > Pseudomonadaceae > Pseudomonas > Pseudomonas sp. FH4. The sequence goes on from NZ_AOHN01000018.1 coordinate 126,523, forward strand.
CCAGGATCGCCCCCACCGAACCGCAGCCGTTGACGAAACCCGCCGCCGTGGCGCCAGCCTTGGCCGTGCCGAAATCGATCGCGGCGGTGCTGCTGATCATCGAGTCCGGCCCGTACAGGGTCAGGCCCATGACAAACAGCAAGGCCATCACCAGCAACACACTGCCGGTGTGCAACGCGCCCATGAACAACGCCAGTGACACCGTCAGCGCCAGCAGGCTGAGGACACAGGCCGGCATGCGCCGCGCACCGAACAGCTTGTCGGACGCCAGGCCAATCATGATCGGCCCCAGCAGCCCCGCCAGCTCGAACGCGGTGGGCACAATGGCTGCGCCGACCTTGCCCACCGACGGCATCTGCTCGTAGACAATTACCGGGCCCCACAACAGGATCGCGTAACGCGCCGGCTTCAACAGGAAATACGCCAGGCCCAGGGTCAGTACCGTGCGGTTGCGCAAGATCTCGCGCAACGGTTCAAGAATGCTGATCTTCCTGGCTGCTGCCGCCTCTTCTGCACTCAAGGCGGGCTCCGGCTCCACGGCGGGCAAACCGACATCCTGCGGGGTGTTGCGCTGGAAGATGAAGAACAGCACCGCAACCACTGCCACCACCGCCGCGCTGGAAATAAACGCTGCGTGCCAGCTACCGATCAGGGTATAGGCCCACCACCCGGCAAACGGTGACGCCACCAGGCCGCCAAAGGCATAGCAGGAACTCCACAGCCCCAGCACCCGCCCACGCTGCTGCGCCGGGAAGAAACTGCCAAGGTTCTTGCACAGGCCCGACCAGCCGGTGGACTGCGCCAGCCCCTGGATCAGCATGCAACTGATAAAGATCGGCAACGTGGCAAAGGTGCCCATCACCAACGCGGCCAACGCGGAAATCACCAGGCCACCGAGCACTACCACCCGTGGCCCGAAACGGTCGGCCAGCATGCCCCAGGTGAACTGGCCGACGGCGTACGCCGCCAGGTACAGGCCATCGAGGTTGGCCATCATCATCTTGTCCAGCGGGAAGTTCGGGTCGTCGACAATGCCGAGCTTGGCCACGGAAAACGCTTTGCGGGTGAAATAGAAGGCGGCATAAGCCAGCCAGGTGATGGCGAAAATCTGCACGCGCCAACGCTTGATGCTACCCATAGGGATATTCATGGTGGTTCTGACCTCAGGTGTGAGTGTGCCGGCAGAATCGAGAAGCAATTGCCTGTGTTTTTATTGTTTTGCACTGCAGTACCGGGTCGCAGGGCGCCAGGTACTGGTCAGATGAGTCCTGCAAGGTTGCACGCAACGACCCATGATCGCCGAAGTTGTAGGACTCAACCTACGGCGACTGAGGGCTATCAAAGCAATGGCTGACTAATAGGTAAAATCGATTTATCGTATTTCAAATATAAGCTCAGCTTGTAAGAGGTCGTGCCATGTCGGTTTCCCACGCGCAACTCAAAGCCTTCCATGCCGTTGCCGTCCACGGCAGCTTTACCCTGGCAGCCGAGCGGCTGTTCCTCACCCAGCCGGCCATTTCCGACCAGGTGCGCAAGCTCGAAGAGCGCTTCGGTGTGCTGTTGTTCCATCGTAACAAACGCTCCGTGCGCCTGACCGACCTGGGCGAGCGCCTGCTGAGTATCACCCAGCGCCTGTTTGTGATCGCCGCCGAGGCCGAGGAACTGCTGCAAGACTCCAAGGCCTTGCAGACCGGCAGCCTGACCCTGGCCGTGGATGCGCCGGTGCATGTACTGCCGCAGATCGCGCAGTTTTGCGAACGTTATCCGGGAATCACGGTAAAGATCGAGACCGGCAACACCGATGATGCGCTGTATCGCCTGTACAACTATCAGGCTGACCTGGCGCTGGTGGGGCGCGACGTTGACGATGAGCGCCTGCTCTCGATCCCGCTGCGCGATGACCCGATGCTGGCCTTTGTTGCACGCAACCACCCGTGGGCCGGGCGTGAATTCATCGACCTGGCGGACCTCGACGACACACCTCTGGTCCTGCGGGAAACCGGCTCGGTAACCCGTCAGACCCTGGAGCGGGAGATGCACCAGGCCGGGCTGCGGATTCGCCCGGCGATCCAGGTAGAAGGCCGCGAGGCCGCCCGTGAAGCGGTGGTGGTGGGGATTGGCGTGGGCGTGGTCTCGGCGTCGGAATTCGGTGCGGACTCACGGGTGTATGCCATGCCGATTCGCGATTGCACCCAGCGCATGAAGGAAACGCTGGTGTGCCTCAAAGAACAGAGCTCGCGACGGGTGGTGGCGACCTTTCTGGAGATTGTCCGCGAGAGCCTCGATACCTGAGCGAACGCAATACTCAAAGCAGCAAAGATCAAATGTGGGCGAGCAAGCCCGCTCCCACAGGGGATCTGCGCTTAATTGATGGCCCCCCCTCGCCACAGAGTCTGATCAACACCCATCAACTGGAGGCCAGTTCGAAAAACGCCTGAATCAAGCGCAACTCCCGGCGCCGCTCCATGCAGCCGAGCATATGCTGGTTCAGCAAGCCCTCGCCCTGGATAGGAATCGCGTGCACCCGCGGGTCACGGCTGACTTCTACCGACGACACCACGCCCACCCCCAACTCGGCGGCCACCGCTTCCGTCACCGCCTCACGGCTGTCCAGTTCCAGCAGCACCCGGGGATTGACGCCAGCCTCGGCACAGGCGTCGTCGAAAGTCCGGCGCGTAATGGAACTGGGCTCACGCAGCACCATGATCACCTGGTCCAGTTGCTCCAGGCGGATACCGGCCGGGTCTGCCAGCCATAGGTGGCCGGCGGGCACCAGCGCGCAGATCCGTGACTCGCTCAACGGCTGCAAATGCAAACCCTTGCGCGGTTCAACCTCAGTCAACACCGCCACATCCGCATGCTCGGACAGCAGCGCGGCCAGGGTTTCCTGGGCATTGCCCAAACGCAGGTTGACGGTAATCCCCGGGTAGCGCGCACGCAGGCGCGCCAGCATCGGCATGACCATGTGTGGCCCATCCGCCGCCACTTCCAGGCGCCCAGTCAGCAGTTGCCGGTTGGCTTCAAGCAGCGTCTGCGCTTCATCCACCTGGCCGAAGATACTGCGGGTGATGGCCGCGAGCTTTATCCCCTCTTCCGTCAACTCGACCCGCCGCGCGGTACGCCGCAGCAGAGTGATCTGGTAGTGCTCTTCCAGCGCCTTGATATGCCCGGTCACGGCGGGCTGGCTGATAAACAGGCGCGCGGCGGCCCGGGTAAAACTGCCGTCCCGGGCCACGGCGTCAAACGCACGGAGTTGGAAAAGATTCATAGCTATCGGCCTCACTGATGGCTGGCATAACAACAAACAATTTGATTGATGACAAGCCAAACTGCAATTTATGTCCCGTAGCTTCATCCCACTGCTTTGCGAGGACATGAGAATGAGTACTGCCGCGCCGATCCTGCTCACACCTGGGCCCCTGACCACGTCCGCCCGCACCCGCCAGGCGATGATGGTTGACTGGGGTTCGTGGGATGACCGCTTCAACCAACTGACCGCCAGCCTCTGCGAGCAACTGCTGGCGATCATCAACGGTGGCGACAGCCATCACTGCGTGCCCTTGCAGGGCAGCGGCACCTTTGCCGTCGAAGCCGCGATCGGCACCCTGGTGCCACGGGATGGCAAGGTGCTGGTGCTGATCAACGGTGCCTACGGCAAGCGCCTGGCGAAGATCTGCGAAGTGCTCGGCCGCCCGTTCAGCACCTTCGAAACCGCTGAAGACCAGCCCACCACCGCCGCTGATGTGGATCGGCTGTTGCAGGCTGACAGCAGCATCACCCATGTCGCGCTGATCCACTGCGAAACCAGCACCGGTATTCTCAACCCGCTGCCGGAGATCGCCCAGGTCATCCAGCGCCACGGCAAGCGCCTGATCATCGACGCCATGAGTTCCTTTGGCGCGCTGCCCATCGACGCCGCCCAAGTGCCGTTTGACGCCCTGATCGCCGCCTCCGGCAAATGCCTGGAAGGCGTACCGGGCATGGGTTTTGTCTTTGCCAAAAAAGACGCACTGGCCGCCGCCCAGGGCAACTGCCATTCCCTGGCCATGGATCTGTTCGACCAGCACGCCTACATGGCCAAGACCGGCCAATGGCGCTTTACCCCGCCGACCCACGTGGTGGCGGCGCTGCATGAAGCACTCCTGCAATACAACGAAGAAGGCGGTTTGCCGGCCCGCCACCAGCGCTATGCAGACAATTGCCAGACGCTGCTGGATGGCATGGCCGAACTGGGCCTGCGCAGCTTCCTGCCCGCCGCGATCCAGGCGCCGATCATCGTTACGTTCCACGCGCCGAACGATCCGCGCTACCAGTTCAAGGACTTCTACGAGCGGGTCAAGGCCAAGGGGTTCATTTTGTATCCGGGCAAATTGACCCAGGTCGAAACCTTCCGCGTCGGCTGCATCGGTCACGTCAACCAGGCCGAGATGCAAGCAGCGGTGGCGGCGATTGCCCAGGCGCTGCAAGAGATGTGTGGGAGCGAGCTTGCTCGCGAAGTGGGTTAACGATAACGCGGGCGGCCTGCTTCACAGCGGCGCCCTCAGGTTTTTCGCGAGCAAGCTCGCTCCTACAAAAAACGCCACATTAGCCATAGGATTTGCACCATGAACTATCAGAACCCCAACACCCTGCAAGCCGCCATCCTTGACTGGGCCGGCACCGTGGTCGACTTCGGCTCGTTCGCCCCCACGCAGATTTTTGTCGAGGCCTTCGCCGAATTCGACGTGCAGGTGTCCATCGAAGAAGCCCGTGGCCCGATGGGCATGGGCAAGTGGGACCACATCCGCACCCTGTGTGATCAGCCGCAAGTGGCCGAGCGCTATCGCAAGGCCTTCGGCCGCACGCCGACCGACGCTGACGTGACCGCCATCTACGAGCGCTTCATGCCGCTGCAGATCGAGAAGATCGCCGAACACTCGGCGCTGATTCCCGGTGCCCTGGAGACCATCGCCGCACTGCGTGCGCAAGGGATCAAGATTGGCTCCTGCTCCGGCTACCCCAAGCAAGTGATGGACAAGGTGGTCGAACTGGCCGCCACCAACGGCTATATCGCCGACCACGTGGTGGCCACCGACGAAGTGCCCAATGGCCGCCCTTGGCCGGCCCAGGCCCTGGCCAACGTGATTGCCCTGGGTATCGATGACGTGGCCGCCTGCGTGAAGATCGACGACACCGTGCCGGGCATCCTCGAAGGCCGCCGCGCCGGGATGTGGACCGTGGCGCTGACCTGCTCGGGCAACGCCCTGGGCCTGACCTACGAGCAGTTCCGTGCCCTCGACCCTGCAACGCTGGCCAGCGAACGCAAGCGTATCGAAACGCTGTTTGCCGGCTCGCGCCCGCACTACCTGATCGACACCATCACCGACCTGCCCGGCGTGATCGCCGACATCAATCAGCGCCTGGCCCGCGGTGAAATGCCGCAAGGCATCTGATAGAGGTCAATACATCGCCCCTCACTCGGGCAAACCTTGCATAACAGGGTTAGGCTGAAGGGACTTCGTCGCCAAAGAACGGAGGTTTGCCCCTGATGAGTGAGGAAAGACGCGATGCCGTGGAAAAACAGTGAGTCCCGTTACAGTACGATGTCCATCGCCCTGCACTGGCTGATGCTGGTGCTGCTGGTCGCGGTCTACGCCACCATTGAATTTCGCGGGATTTTCCCCAAAGGCAGTGGCGGACGCACGTTAATCAAGGAACTGCACTTCATGTTCGGCCTGACCGTGTTCGTACTGGTCTGGCTGCGCCTGTTTGCCCGCAGCCTTGGCGTGGCGCCGAAGATTTTGCCGGCACCGCCGCAATGGCAAACCTTGCTGGCGACCCTGATGCACGTGGCGTTGTATGTGTTCATGATCGGCATGCCGATCTTCGGCTGGCTGATCGTCAGTGCCGAAGGGCATTCGGTGTGGTTCTACGGGCTTGAGTTGCCACCGTTGATCGGCGAGAACAAAGACCTGGCCAAGCAGATCGAAGGCTGGCACGTGCTGGGCGGCACCATCGGTTACTGGTTGATCGGCCTGCACGCAGCTGCTGGCCTGTATCACCACTACTTCATGCGCGATAACACCGTGTTGCGCATGTTGCCCAAGCGTTAGTCCGCAAAACCCCGGCGGCCTTGCAGGCCGCCGGTGTGCACAAAGATCAAGCGAGTGCCGGGGGCAAAGCGCCCAGCCTCGATCTGCTGCTTGAGCGCCAGCAGTGCCTTGCCGGTGTACAGCGGTTCCAGCAGCATGCCGCTGGCCTGTTCGGCAGTGGCGATAAACTCAAGCAATGGCTGATCGACCTTGGCAAAGCCGCCACGGCTGGCATCCAGCAGTTCATACCCGCCCTGCACGATGGCCTGCACGTTCTGCGCGACGCCATGGTCATCCGGCACCGCCAGTGCCCCATACACAGGGTGGGCACCCGCCTCCGCCAGCACCAACCCAGCCAGTGTGGTGCCCGTGCCAGCCGCCAACCACCATGCGTCGTAATCGGCCCAACCCAAGGTGTGCAACTGTCGTCGGGCCTGCTCGACCAACACTCCGCAGCCCAGCGCCCCAGCCAATGCGCCGCCGCCTTCAGGCACGGGATGCAGACGCGGGTAGCGCTCGCACCAAGGCAACCAAAAGTCCGGTGCATGGCGCGCGCGGTAGCCGCCGTAACCCAGCCAGTGCAGTTGCATGCCCAAAGCTTGCAGATCGAGGACCGTCGGAGTGTCTTGGGGATGCCCGCGCAACAGGCCGACAGTGGCAAAACCGAAGCGTTTGCCGGCTGCCGCCAGGGCGTGCAAGTGATTGGAGTAGGCCCCGCCCAGGCTGATGATGCCCGTGGCGCCAGCCTGTTGCGCCTGGGCCAGGTGCTCGGTGAGCTTGAACCACTTGTTGCCGCTGATCAGCGGGTCGATGCGGTCCAGGCGCAGCACGGCCACCTCGACCCCGTTCAGCCAATCCAGCTGCAAGGGTTCAAGGGGAGCCTGGGGAAGCCAATCGAAAGGACCCATCAGGGCATGTCTGCATGAAAAAAGGGGCGGTAGTCTAACACCGCCCCTTCCCGGGTCTTACAGCTCGGCGGCGAGACGCGAGCCCTGGTTGATGGCGCGCTTGGCGTCCAGCTCGGCGGCCACATCGGCACCGCCGATCAGGTGCACGTTCTGGCCTGCGGCGACCAGGCCGTCCTGCAGTTCGCGCAGCGGGTCTTGGCCGGCGCAGATGACGATGTTGTCCACCGCCAGCACCTGGGGTTCGCCCTCGGCGCCGATACGGACATGCAGGCCCTGATCGTCGATCTTCAGGTACTCGACGCTATTGAGCATCTGCACCTGCTTGTTCTTCAGGCCCGTGCGGTGGATCCAGCCAGTGGTCTTGCCCAGGCCATCGCCGACCTTGGAAGCCTTGCGCTGCAACAGGAATACTTCACGGGCCGGGGCATGGGGCTGGGGCTTGATGCCGGCCACACCGCCGCGTGCTTCAAGGTGGGTGTCGATGCCCCACTCTTTCCAGAACGCTTCGCGGTCCAGGCTGGTGGACAGGCCCTGATGCACGAGGAACTCCGAAACATCAAAGCCGATACCGCCGGCACCGATCACCGCCACGCGCTGGCCGACCGGTTTGCGCTGCAGGAGCACGTCCAGGTAACTGAGCACCTTGGCGTTTTCCACGCCGGGGATTGCCGGGGTACGGGGCGCGATACCCGTGGCGAGAATGATCTCGTCGTAACCGCCGGCCGCCAGTTGCGCCACATCTACCCGGGTGTTGAGGCACAGTTCGACATGGGTGGTCTGCAACTTGCGCTTGAAGTAACGCAGGGTTTCGAAAAACTCTTCCTTGCCCGGCACGCGCTTGGCCACGTTGAACTGGCCGCCGATCTCGCTGGCCGAATCAAACAGCGTCACTTGATGGCCACGCTCGGCGGCGACCGTAGCGGCTGCCAGACCGGCAGGGCCGGCACCCACCACGGCGATCTTCTTGACCTGGGTGACCGGCACATAGTTGAGCTCGGTCTCGTAGCAGGCGCGCGGGTTGACCAGGCAGGTGGTCAATTTGCCACCGAAGGTGTGGTCCAGGCAGGCCTGGTTGCAGCCGATGCAGGTGTTGATTTCGTCGGCACGGCCAGCGGCGGCCTTGTTGACGAACTCCGGGTCGGCGAGGAAAGGACGGGCCATGGACACCATGTCGGCATCGCCCTCGGCGAGGATCTGCTCGGCCACTTCCGGGGTGTTGATACGGTTGGTGGTGATCAACGGGATCTGCACCGCGCCACGCAGCTTGGCCGTGACTTTGCTGAATGCTCCGCGCGGTACTTTGGTGGCGATGGTCGGAATACGCGCTTCATGCCAGCCGATGCCGGTGTTGATAATCGTCGCGCCCGCCTGCTCGATGGCCTTGGCCAGTTGCACGATTTCTTCCCAGGTGCTGCCGCCTTCCACCAGGTCGAGCATCGACAGGCGGAAGATAATGATGAAGTTCGGCCCCACGGCTTCGCGCACCCGACGCACGATTTCCACCGGCAGGCGCATGCGGTTTTCGTAGGCTCCGCCCCAGCGATCGGTACGATGGTTGGTGTGGGCGGCGAGGAACTGGTTAATGAAATAACCTTCCGAGCCCATGATTTCCACACCGTCGTACTCGGCGACCTGGGCCAGTACCGAGCACGTCACAAAGTCGCTGATCTGCTTTTCGATGCCTTCCTCGTCCAGCTCCTTGGGCTTGAACGGGTTGATCGGCGCCTGGATCGCGCTTGGCGCGACTTGTTTGGGGCTGTAGGCATAACGCCCGGCATGGAGGATCTGCATGCAAATCTTGCCACCCGCCTCGTGCACCGCCTGGGTGACGATCTTGTGCTTGAGCGCCTCGGCTTCGGTGGTAAGCTTGGCGGCCCCGGAATACACCCCGCCCTCATCGTTCGGGCCAATGCCGCCGGTGACCATCAGGCCCACACCGCCACGGGCACGCTCGGCGAAATAAGCAGCCATGCGTTCGAAGCCGCCGGGCTTTTCTTCAAGGCCGGTGTGCATCGAACCCATCAAGGTGCGATTGCGCAAGGTAGTAAAACCCAGGTCCAACGGGGCCAGCAGGTGCGGGTAGGCAGCAGCGGTCATGGTACAGCTCCACAACGGATCATCACGGGACGTGGCAGGCTCGAATGGCAGGCCATCGGTTTATGACCCACAGACTAAGAGCCATACCCTTGGCGCTCAATGACTGAAACTGACAAGTTATTGATCCAAATGTGCAGCGCCCCTTGGCAAGCGTGACAACGCGCCCTACCCTAGAGGCGAACCCTGCACACGGCCTGTTGTCTGTTCTCCATGCGTAAATTACTTGCCTTGACCCTCACCATGGCCCTGGTCGCCGCCGTTTCCGCCTATCTGGTCTGGACCCAGGAGCGCCCCGTGGGGCATTACCTGTCGGACCTGCGGATCAACCTGGCCGTCAACCAGGGTACGCCCGCCGATCACGGCAACCTGCTGGGCATCCAGCCAGAACTGTTCCCCGCTGACTACCAGAGCCTGGAGCGCTTGCACCTCAAGCTCTCGGCGTACCTGCGCAACGCCCGGGACATGGGCCTGCTCAACGACAAAACCATCGTGGTCCTGCCGGAACATGTCGGCACCTGGTTGATGGTCAGTGGCGAAAAAAACGAGCTGTACCAAGCCACCAGCCTTAAAGAGGCGATGAACTGGCTATCAGCAAGCAACCCATTGCTGTTCCTGCGCGCACTGATCAGTGCCCAGGGCGACAACCGCCTGGACGACGCCTACCTGCGCATGAAGGCCCCGGCCATGGCCCGCGATTACCAGGTGCTGTTTGGCGGCCTGGCCAAGGAGTTCGGGGTGACGCTGGTGGCCGGCTCCATCGCCCTGCCCAACCCGAGCGTCAGCCAGGGCCAATTGCAGGTTGGCCATGGTGCGCTGTACAACACCAGCCTGGTATTCGACCGCGATGGCCTGCCCCTGGGCCAGCCCCAACGCCAGCTCTACCCGATCTTTGATGAGCGCGGCTTTATCGCGCCGGGTGACGAAGGCGTGGTCAATGTCATCGACACCCCGGCCGGGCGCCTGGGCATCCTGATCGGCAGCGACAGCTGGTACCCGGACAACTACCGCAAGCTCAACGAACAAGGCGCGCAATTGGTCGCGGTGCCGGCGTTGGTGATTGGCCGGGATACCTGGGACAAGCCGTGGCGCGGTTTCAAGAGCGTATCCACGCCACCGGAAGTCAGCCTCAAGCCCGAAGAACTCAGCGAAGGCCAAGCCTGGCATCGCCTGAGCCTGATCAGCCAGGCGCCGATCAGCCTGGCCGGCGCGGGCATCAGCGTGTTCATGCGCGGCCAATTCTGGGACCAGGGCACCAGCGGCCAGAGCTTTCTCAGCGCCCAGGGCCAGGTCTTCGCCGATGGCAACGCGCGTGGTGCGCGCTTGCTGAACGTGTGGCTATAAGCCCATGAAACCGGCACCGATGCGCCTCGGGGATTTATCGGTGGGCATCGTGCATACCGTAGCCGATGCCATCCTCAGCCATGGCCTGGACCCGCAGCCGCTGCTGTTGCAATACGGCCTCGACCCGGCACGCCTGAGCGAACCCGGTGCGCGCCTGTCGATCCCCCGCTACATGCGCCTGGGCCATGCGGCCATCCAGTTGACCAACGATCCCGGCCTGGGCCTGCGCATGGGCCAATTCAGTCGCATGAATCAGCTCGGCCTGGCCGGTGTCACCGCCGCCCAGGCCCCCACCGTGCGCGAAGCCGCGCGCACCCTGACGCGCTTCGAGGCGCTGTACGGTGCCAATTACCGTGGCCAATCCAGCTTTCATGAGGACGCCCAAGGCGCCTGGTTGCGCTTCTATTCCATCAGCCCGTACAACGCTTATAACCGCTTCGTGGTGGATTCGATTCTCGCCGGCTGGCTGCATCAGATGGCGACCTTGTGCCAGCAGCCGGTGATGGCCGAGCGGATCGAAATCGAATTCGCCGCGCCAGACTACAGCACCAACTACAACGTGCTGGGCGATTGCCCGGTGCAGTTCGGCGCAGAACTCAATCAACTGCGCCTGAGCCAGCACAGCCTGGGCTTGCGCAACCCGCAGCACTGCCCGAGCACCTGGCACTTGTTGTTGCAACTGTGTGAAAGGGAATTGGAACAACTGACGCGCACCCGCAGCCTGCGCGAGCGCATCACCCGCTTGCTGGGGCCGATGCTCAATGGCGGCCGGGAACCCGACCTGGAAGAAGTGGCCGCGCGCCTGAAGCTGCCAACCTGGACCTTACGGCGCAAACTGGCCGAGGAAGGCACACAGTTTCGCGCGATTCTCAACGACACCCGCCGCGACCTGGCCATGACCTACATTCGCGATACGGAACTGGCGTTTGGGGAAATTGCCTATTTGCTCGGTTTTGCCTCAGCGGAAGCTTTTCAACGGGCCTTCAAGCGCTGGAACAGCCAGACCCCAGGGGAATTTCGCCGCAGTCAGCGGCATTCCGCCTGACGTCTGTCCTACAGCTCGGTGGCATCGTCGGCCGGATCCAGGGGATCGAGTTCGAATGCCTGATACTCCAACAGCTCTTCTTGATAATCGTCCATCGTCGACTCCTTGTGTAATCAAAGCAGGTGGCTTAAGTGACCCACATCACCAGCCTAAAGTGCCGTCGTGACGAAAAAAAGACAGGGTCATGACGTTCCTGAGCTTGAAGATTAAACGTAGCAGCCAGGCACGGATTTAAACAGGCAAAGTAAATGCAAATGCAATCATTGCAGTTGCAATCATTGCGCAACTTCCATTAGGGTGATGCTCTGCACCGCCAATGGGACGCGACTCTTGACTGCTAGCACTGCGCAATCCGCACAAATCTGCATCGACACCTTGAACAATCAGCAGCCGCCCCGCAGCTCGCCGCTGTATACGGTGATGGCTATGGCCAACACCCTAGAGTTCAACCCCGCGACGTGCAGGCAAGCCTGGGTCATTCGCGGCCAGTCCCACTCCAGGCGCATTGCCACCTGGCCCACCTGGTTTGCCCGTAACCGTGGGGAAAAACCGCTGTTGTACCTGCATAGCGCCACCTCATCGGCGCAGCTGTGTTCCCTCTCTCGCGGCACCGAGCAACGGGGGATTCTGTGCAACGACATCCAGACCCGTCCCGCCAGGTGGACCAGAGGCGCACACCCCTCACTCCCGCTGTGGCTGGCCAGCAATCCACATTGCACCCCCTATGATCCGGCCTCCGGCGAAGAAACCCGGGCGATAGTCCTGGCAGCCTTGCATGCGCTGTATATCGAGGGCAGGCCGGGTTTCTATTACCTGGCCCTGCATGACCAGCACGACGGGCCGGGATTGGCGCAACAAGACCGCGCGGATGCAATCAAGGGGATGTATCGGATCGGGCGCGAACCACCGGCACCTCTGCACGTGCGCCTGCTGGGTGCAGGCTACGTGTTTGCAGAAGTCGTGCATGCCGCAAGGTTGCTGGAGGAGGACTGGAACGTATCGGCGCAGCTATGGAGCTGCCCCAGCTACACCCGATTGGTGCGCGAAGCAAATGCCGCCGAGCGCTGGAACCGCCTGCATCCACTGGCAGAAAAACGCAGCAGTCACTTACGCGATTGCCTGGCGGGCAACGACAGCCCAGTGATCGCGGTCACCGGCTATCCGCAGTCCGTCGTCGACCCGCTGGCGGCCCATGTGCGTGCACGCTTTGTCGCCCTGGGTGCCGGCTCAGTCCGGCCAGCGGCACCTGACCGCTATTGGATTACCGCACTGGCTTTAAAAGCACTGGCAGAGGATGGGCTGATCGGACCACAACAGGTGGAACGGGCATTGCAGCAGTACCGGCTCAGATGAGCGGGAAGACGCCCTTGCCTATGGCGTTTCAGACCTGCGCCGTCCCCGTGTTTGCGCACTGGCCATCGCCAGCCCCGCCGTGCGCTCCAGCGCATCGGAAAAGCCCTGACGCTGCTCGGCGTTGAGTTGCGAAAGGAACAATTCATCCACGGTACTTTCGTAGATGCCCCACATCTTTTTACGCAACACCCGGCCCTCATCGGTGATCGAGGCAAACGCGGCGCGCCCATCACCCTCGCAGCGCGAGCGCACCACCAGGCCGTCCTTTTCCAAGCGGTCCACCAACCGCGTCAGGTTGTAGCGCTCGATGGCCAGTACATCGGCCAACTCATGCATGCGCCGAGTGCCATCAGGACCGCTTTCCAGGCCCCACAAGGCGTCGTACCAGGCGTATGGCGGCAAGCCGGCCTGGGTCAGGCGCCGTTCAATTTCACGGATGACCGCCCTGTGGGCCCTGACAAACCGAAACCATACATCAGGCTCTTTCGATGCCATGCAACACCATCCGGGGAATTCGAGAAGGTTGCAATGGTAGCTCATCCCGCGCTAAATTCAGTCATGTAGTTGCAATTGCAATCACTTTGCAGCGTGCCCAATCACCTTCCACAAGAAGCCCGCACGTTGATAACCGCACACCCTGGAGCCTCACATGAACGCGAACAACGCAGTAAGACTCGACGACGATCCACAGGAAACGCGCGAATGGCTGGAGTCCATCGAATCGGTGCTGTCCACCGAAGGCCGCCCGCGCGCCCATTACCTGATCGATCAGTTGCTGGATTTCGACGTAGCGCGCCATGGCGACTTCCACGGACGGGTCACCACCCCTTACGTCAACACCATCGCGTGTGGACCGCCAACTGCCCTACCCCGGCAACCTGGCGGTAGAACGCAGGCTCAATGCGTTTATCCGCTGGAATGCCATGGCCATGGTATTGCGCGCCGGCAAGCACTCGGGCGTGGGTGGACATATCGCCACGTATGCGTCGGCTGCAGTGTTGTACGACGTAGGCTTTGACCATTTCTTTCGTGGCCGTACCGAGACCTTCGCCGGCGACCTGGTGTACATCCAGGGTCACTCCTCGCCAGGCATTTACGGTCGCGCCTACCTTGAAGGGCGTATCAACGAAGCACAACTCGACAACTTCCGCCGCGAGGCCGGTGGTCAGGGCCTGTCCTCCTATCCCCATCCCCGGTTGATGCCGGACTTCTGGCAGTTTCCTACGGTGTCGATGGGCCTGGGGCCCATCACTGCGGCCTACCAGGCGCGGTTCATGCGCTACCTGGACCTGCGCGCCCTCAAGCCGCAGGAGGGGCGCAAGGTCTGGGCCTTCCTGGGGGATGGCGAAATGGACCAGCCGGAATCCCTCGCGGCGATCTCTCTGGCCGGGCGCGAGAAACTGGACAACCTGATTTTCGTGGTCAATTGCAACCTTCAGCGCCTCGATGGCCCGGTACGCGGCAACGCCAAGGTGATCCAGGAGTTCGAGAGCCTGTACCGCGCTGCCGGCTGGAACGTGATCAAAGTCATCTGGGGCGGTGGCTGGGACGCCCTGCTGGACAAGGACACCAGCGGCCTGCTGCGTCAGCGCATGATGGAGTGCGTAGACGGCGACTATCAGAACTACAAGTCGCAAAACGGCGCCTATGTGCGCGAACATTTCTTCGGCAAATACCCGGAGTTGCTGGCGCTGGTGGCGGATCTTTCCGACGATGAAATCTGGAAGCTCTCACGGGGCGGCCATGACCCCGACAAGGTCTATAACGCCTATGCCGCCGCCGTTCGCCATACCGGCCAACCTACAGTGATCCTGGCGAAAACCGTCAAGGGTTTTGGCATGGGTGAAGCGGGCGAAGGCCAGAACATCAACCACCAACTGAAGAAAATGGGCGCCGAGGCGGTCAAGGCCTTCCGTGACCGGTTCGGCCTCGAAGTGGCCGACGACCAACTGGCACAAATCCCCTATCTCAAGCCGGCGCCAGACAGCGAAGAAGCGCGCTACTTTGCCGCTCGACGCCAAGCGCTCGGCGGCTACGTTCCAGCCCGGCACAGTTCGGTGCCAGCGCTGCAAGCCCCCCCGCTCGAGGCCTTTGCCACGCAACTCAAAGACACCGGCGAGCGCGCCATTTCCACCACCATGGCCTTCGTCCGCATCCTCGGCACCCTGCTCAAAGACCCTAACCTGGGCAAGCTGATCGTACCTATCGTGCCGGACGAGTCCCGCACGTTCGGCATGGAGAGCCTGTTCCGCCAGATCGGTATTCATTCTGCCGTGGGCCAACTCTATACCCCCCAGGACGCGGGCCAACTGAGCTACTACAAAGAGAGCAAGGACGGCCAGATCCTGCAGGAAGGCCTGAATGAGTCCGGTGCATTTTCTTCTTGGATCGCCGCCAGTACGTCCTACGCCAACCACGGCGTGATGATGGTGCCCTTCTACATCTTCTATTCGATGTTCGGCTTCCAGCGCATTGGCGACCTGGCCTGGGCCGCAGGCGATGCGCGGGCCCGCGGGTTCCTGCTGGGCGCCACTGCCGGGCGCACCACCCTGATGGGCGAAGGGTTGCAACACGATGACGGGCATAGCCACGTAATGGCCTCGGTGATCCCTTGCTGTGTGTCCTACGACCCGACCTTTGCCTACGAGCTTGCCGTAATCATCCGTGAGGGCATACGGCGCATGTTTGTCGAGCAGCAGGACATTTACTACTACATCACCCTGCTCAACGAAAACTACCCGCACCCGGCCATGCCCGACGACGTCGAAGACGGAATTCTCAAGGGGATGTATTGCCTGAAAGCCGGCCAGCAGCCCCAGGTGCAGCTGATGGGCAGTGGCTCGATCCTGCGCGAGGTGATCGCCGCCGCGGACTTGTTACGCAAGGACTTTGACGTGGACTCTGACGTCTGGAGTGTCACCAGCCTCACCGAACTGCGCCGCGATGGTCACGCCGTGGAGCGCTGGAACCTCCTGCATCCGCAGGAAACGCCACGTACTAGCTACGTGGAGCAATGCCTGACGGACCGCGCAGGGCCAGTGGTGATTGCCACCGACTACATGAAAATCTTCGCCGATCAGATTCGCCCATTCATGGCGGGCCGGCGCCTGGTCGCCCTGGGTACCGATGGCTTTGGCCAGTCCGATACTCGTGAAGCGCTGCGCGAATTCTTCGAGGTAGATCGCCACTTCATCGTCCTGGCCGCATTGAAGGGCCTGGCGGACGATGGCCTGATCAACCGCGCCAAGGTCAGCGAGGCAATCAGCCGCTACGGGATCGACGTCGACAAGACCGACCCCGTCAACGTGTAGTCACTGGGCCGGCAGCGGCGGGATCGCTTCCGTCGGTGCCGGCAGCAAAGGCGTGGCTGGCGCCGGTTCCGTCGGTTGCGCTGGCGTTTGCTGGGGCATGATCGGCGCTGTCTCCGGTGGCGGCGACAGCGGTTCCGAGACTGCTGGAGCAACAGGTGCAGCCGGCGCTTCATCGGGTGTCTCAACCTTCTCGATCAGCGGCGCGGGCTTGGGCTCCGGCACGCCAAGGTCAGCCTTGGGCGCCTCTTGAATGTGTTCGGCAGCCTTCACTTCCTGCGGCAGGAACACGTCCACCAACGCAAAGTAGCGGTCATAGAACTTCGGCGATGTAACCGTCTCGCTGGCCACCTTGACCATGGAATCATCGGTGGAGCCGATCGGCATCGATACCGAACCGAGTACACCCACCCCCAGGCTGGCGGAGTTATTGACCTTCTTCAGCGCATAGCGATCCTGCAGGGCGTTGGCAAACATGGTCGCATGATGCTCGCTGCTGCCATCTTCGGCACAGACCACGTTGAAACTGATCTGCAGATGGGTCTCACCGGTCTGCTGGAAACTCTTGTTGCCGCTCACCAGCTTGGGGTCGCTGCTGGTGATGATATAGCCCTGGCTGAGCAACGCCCGGCGTGCCGCTTCACAGGCCGCGACATCGCTGACCGGGTAATTGCGTGAAAACGTACCGGAGTCGTCGAAATTCTCATGTTCGTAGATAGCGGTCTTGGGCGACGAGCAGCCCGTGGCGCCTGCCAGCACCAGCGCAAGCGCAAGGCCACGCAAGTGAAATGAAGTCGACATTGATGATCCTGAGGAAAACGGTCAGGGCGGTATTGTGCAACAGATCATGTGGTCTGCGCGCGGATTCCTGTGGGTAAGACGCCAGCGGCTGACGCGACGCCAGGCGTAGGAAAAAGCCTGGCACTCATATGATCGATAAACACCCGCAGTTTGGCCGAGGCATGCCGACTTGACGGCCATAGCATCCAGAAGCTGCCGTGGTGCTCAAGGTAATCGTCCAGTACCCGTTGCAGGCGGCCCTGCTCCACGGATTCACGAACCATGAAGTCCGGCAGGCAGGCGATCCCCAGGCCTTCATGCACCACATGGTTCAACGACTCGATGGTGGTGCTGATCAACGGCGCGCGCAACACGGGCTCGGGCTCACCCGGTAGATGGCGCAATGGCCAGGCTTCCAGCTTGCCCGTGGCGCAGAATTTGTGGCGCAGGCAGGCGTGGCGATTCAGATCCGTAGGACAAACCGGTGTGCCATGTAGGGCGAAGTACTGTGCCGATCCCACCAACACCAACCGATAGTGCCCCAGCAGTCGGGCCGTCAGCCGCGAATCCTCAGGTTTACCGGTGCGCACCACGGCGTCGAATCCTTCTTCGATCACATCCACCATGCGGTCGGAAAAATCCACGTCCAACTCGATATCCGGATAAGCCCGCATGAACTCGGTCAGCACCGGCATCAATAAGCCCCGGACCTGGGGCAAGCTGATACGCAATTTGCCACGGGGGATGGCCGTCGCTTCGATCAACTCCTGCTCCGCCGCGTCCACTTCAGCCAGGATCCGCCGCGATCGTTCGAGGAACAGCGCGCCCTCGGCAGTCAGGGTGATACTGCGGGTGCTGCGATGAAACAGGCGCACACCCAGGCGTTGCTCCATACGCGCAATGCTTTTGCCGACGGCCGAGGAAGACACCCCCAGCACGCGACCGGCCTGGGTAAAGCTGCGGGTTTCCGCGACCTGCACAAACACCGAAATACTGCCCAGGCTGTCCATTGTCCCTTCCTGCTGATTACGGACATAAACATCCGATAAGTTCGGAACCTTAGCCTATTTTTCCCAACGCTTCAGCCCCCTACTCTGCCCCAATGTCCTGATGCCTTGAATACGGAGCCGAGCCACATGAACGACAGCAGTACAACCCAATGCCTGTCCAGCCCCCGCGAACGCCTGCCCATGATGGGTTTGCTGGCGCTGGCCACCGCCGGTTTCATCACCATCCTCACCGAAGCGATGCCCGCCGGCCTGCTGCCCCAGATGAGCGCCGGCCTGGGGGTTAGCGAGGCGCTGGTCGGCCAACTCGTGACGCTGTATGCCCTTGGTTCGTTGCTGGCCGCCATTCCCTTGACCATCGCCACCCGTGGCTGGCGGCGCCGGCCCTTGCTGCTGATCGCCATTGGCGGCTTTGCGCTGGTCAACAGTGTCACGGCGCTTTCCAGTGTCTATTGGCTGACGCTGGTTGCGCGCTTGCTGGCCGGGGTCTTTGCGGGCTTGCTCTGGGCGCTGCTGGCGGGATATGCCAGCCGCATGGTGGCGCCACACCTGCAAGGCCGGGCGATTGCCGTGGCGATGCTTGGTGCCCCCCTGGCGCTGTCCCTCGGGGTGCCGGCCGGGACCTTTCTCGGCACGGCGGTAGGCTGGCGCTTGAGCTTTGCGATCATGACCGGGCTGACCGTGGTGCTGTTGGCGTGGGTACGCTGGCAGGTGCCCGATTTTGCCGGGCAAGGGGCGCAACAGCGTCTGGGCTTACGCCAGGTCCTGTGCTTGCCGGGGGTACGTCCGGTGCTGTGGGTGACCTTTACCTACGTGCTGGCGCATAACATTCTGTACACCTACATCGCGCCGTTCCTGGTGCCCGCCGGGATCGCCGCTGACATTGACCAGGTGCTGCTGGTGTTTGGCCTGGCTGCACTGATGGGGATCTGGATCGTCGGCCTGTTGATTGATCGGCGCCTCCACACCCTGCTGCTGGTCAGTTGTGTGATGTTTGGCGCGGCGGCGTTGGGGTTGGGGTTGTGGATGACGGATGCCGATATCGTCTATGCATCCATCGCCCTCTGGGGATTGGCCTTTGGTGGTTTGCCTGCCCTGCTGCAAACGGCATTGGCCAAGTCTGCCGGCAACTCTGCGGATGCTGCCCAATCAATGCTGGTGACGGTGTGGAACCTGGGAATTGCCGGCGGCGGGCTGGTAGGTGGTGTGCTGCTGCAAGGATGGGGCGTGATGTCCTTTCCCTGGGCGGTCGCTGGCTTGGCCATGCTGGCATTGATCGCAACCTTAAAGACCCGGAGCCCCCAGTAAGGTAGGAGCGAGCTTGCTCGCGAAAGACGTTAACGATAATGGGGGCTTGCTGGGTATACGCGGCGCTCTCAGGTTCTTCGCGAGCACGCTCGCGCCTACAAAACCTCGGTGCGCAGGCAAAAAAAGACCCCGGCTTTCAGGCCGGGGTCTTTTTTAAGGCTATCTCACGACATCAGAACCGCTTGATGTCAGCCTTGGCTTCCAGTTCCTTACGGAACGCAGCGAAGTCTTGCTGACCGACCCGCGAAGCGAGGAAGCGACGATACTGCTCCTTCTCTTCATCGGTAGGTGCAGCCCCTTCGTTGACGCTGTTCAAGCGTACGATCATCAAGCTGCCGTCAGGCAGGGTCACGTCGGCAAAGGTCGGTTTGTCCTTCGCCGCCGGCTTGGCCATGCGGAACAGAGCCTGCAGCACGGCAGGCTCAACGCCTTCCTGGCCACGGGTGGCTGCTTCAGTGACTTTCCAGGCCTGGCCATCAACCGACTTATCCAACGGCAACTTGCCATCACGCAGGCTGGCGATCAGTTCGTCAGCGTGAGTCTTCGCCGCAGCGCTTGCACGCTCCTTGGTCAACTGTGCACGGATGGCCGTTTCCACGCTTGCCAGTGGCAGTTGCTCAGGCTTGCGGTGCTCTTTGGCGCGCAGGACCACGATGGTTTCCGGATCCAGCTCGATGGCGGTGCTGTTGGCACCTTCATCCAGCACTTCAGGACTGAAAGCAGCCTGGATCACGGCACGGTTGGCCGCGATGCCTTCACCACCTTCACGGCCAAACGGCGCCGAGGTGTGTACGGTCAGCTTCAGGTCCGAGGCCGGCTGGGCCAGGTCGGAGGCTTCAAATGCCGCGTCTTCCAGTTGCTTGGTCGCCTCGACGAAGCGCTGCTCCACTTGCTGGGTCTTCAGCTCGCGGGTCAGTTTGTCTTTCAGGCTGGCGAACGATGGCACTTCAGGTGCTTCAACGCCCAACAGCTTGATCAGGTGCCAGCCGAAGCTGGAACGTACCGGCGCCGAAACCTGGTCCTTGTTCAAGGCGTACAGGGCGGTTTCGAAGTCAGGATCGTAGACACCAGGACCTGCAAAACCCAGGTCGCCGCCATTGTTGGCCGAACCTGGATCCTGGGAGAACTCCTTGGCCAGAGCCTCGAAGCTTTCGCCCTTGGCCAGGCGCGCCTGGACCTCTTCGATCTTGGCCTTGGCTTGCGCCTCGGTCATCTTGTCGTTGACTTCGATCAGGATGTGCGCGGCACGACGCTGTTCAGCGAGGTTGGCGGTCTCTTTCTCGTACAGGGCCTGCAGCTCATCGTCCTTGACCGTTACCTGGTCGAAGAACGAAGCCTTCTTCAGCTCCAGGTAGTCGATGACGACCTGGTCCGGGGTCATGAACTCCTTGGCGTGCTGGTCGTAGTAAGCCTTGACCTCGTCGTCGGTGAGTTTCACGGCACCCGGGTCGGCCTTGACGCTGACGGTGGCGAAATCACGGGTCTGTTTTTCCAGACGCGCGAAGTTCAGGACTTCCTGGTCGGTGACAAAACCGCTGCCGGCAATGCCTGCGCGCAGTTGGCCGATGAGCATTTCCTGGGTCAGCATCTGACGGAACTGCATACGGCTGTAGCCCAGTTGACGGATCACCTGGTCGAAGCGTTCAGCGCTGAACTTGCCGTCTTCCTGGAATTCCGGCGTCTGCAGGATCACTTGGTCCAGTGCAGCTTCCGAGAAGGAGAACTTCGAATCGGCCGCGCCTTGCAGCAGCAGCTTACGATCGATCAGGCCCTTGAGGGCCGCTTCGCGCAGCATTTTTTCATCCAGCAAGGACGCGTCGAAGTCCTTGCCCAATTGTTGCATCAGCTGCCGACGTTGCATGTCGACGGCCTGGCTCAGCTCGTTCTGACTGATTTCTTCACCATTGACCTTGGCCGCGTCCTGGCTGTTGGTCGTAGCCTGGAAAATGGCCTCGATACCGGTGAAGGCCATCAGTACAACGATGAGCCCGATAATGGTCTTGGCAATCCAGCCTTGTGAATTGTCCCTGATATTCTGCAGCATGCGTCCCCCAGAAACGGTTGAACTTCAAAATTAGGCAACCGTGGAGCGTGGGTAGAATCCGGATAGAAGAAAGGCGCATCCGAGGATGCGCCTTCTCGTAACTGGCGGAACGGACGGGTGTTGAACCCGCCCCCCGGCGTAGCGACCCAATGGATACTTGGGTCAGTTGCCGCTCCGCTGCCAGGCCAGACCTGCGTCCGGCCCGGATAGGCAAAGGCTTGAACGAAGCTTAGTTAACGGCTTCTTTCAGGGCTTTACCGGCTTTGAAACCTGGTTTCTTGGCAGCAGCGATTTGCAGTGCTTTGCCAGTCTGTGGGTTACGGCCAGTGCGAGCTGGACGATCGGTCACAGAGAAAGTGCCGAAGCCTACCAGTACCACGGAGTCGCCGGCCTTGAGAGCGCCAGTGACGGATTCGATTACTGCGTCCAGCGCACGGCCAGCAGCGGCTTTCGGGATATCAGCAGATGCGGCGATAGCATCAATCAGTTCCGACTTGTTCACTCTAAGTCCCCTTATATCTATTGAGTATGATTCTAAGTTTTTTGGTGAAAGCAAAAACCAGTGCTGAATGGCCTACAGACACTTAAGAGCCGCTTTATAACAAGGGCTCTAAAAATCTGTCAAGGAAGCCCCCAGGCTTAAACGTATTAATGCGTGCTAATTCTTTCCTTAGAGTCAGTCTCGCGCTTTTCGTCCTTCGCGACTATCTCGGGAGCCACATCCGGCAAGGGCTCCGGCGCGTATTGCAGCGCAATTTGCAGGACCTCGTCAATCCATTTAACCGGTTTAATCTGCAGATCCTGCTTAATGTTGTCAGGAATTTCCTTCAAATCGCGAACATTCTCTTCCGGAATGATCACGGTCTTGATACCACCGCGGTGTGCAGCAAGCAATTTCTCTTTCAAGCCACCGATGGCCAATACCTGACCACGCAGGGTAATTTCCCCGGTCATGGCCACATCAGCGCGTACCGGGATGCCGGTCAGGGCCGAGACCAGGGCCGTGCACATGCCTACGCCAGCGCTAGGGCCGTCTTTGGGTGTAGCCCCCTCAGGCATGTGGATGTGAGTGTCGTGCTTCTCGTGGAAGTCCAGGGGGATTCCCAGGCTACGGGCGCGACTGCGCACCACGGTCTGCGCGGCGGTGATGGACTCGACCATCACGTCACCCAAAGAACCGGTCTTGATCAATTGCCCTTTGCCAGGAATCACTGCGGCTTCGATAGTCAACAATTCGCCGCCTACCTGGGTCCACGCCAGGCCAGTGACCTGCCCTACCTGATCCTGCTGCTCGGCCAAACCGTAGCGGAATTTACGCACACCCAGGTAATGCTCCAACGAGTCGGCCGTAGCCTTCACGGAGAAGCGTTTTTCCAGTGCATGCTCCTTGACCGCCTTGCGGCAAATTTTCGCAATCTGGCGTTCAAGCCCCCGCACACCGGCCTCGCGAGTGTAGTAGCGCACGATATCGCGGATCGCCTCGACATCGAATTCGATCTCGCCCTTCTTCAGGCCATTGGCCGAAATCTGCTTGGGCGCAAGGTATTTGACCGCGATATTGATCTTCTCGTCTTCGGTGTAACCCGGCAGACGAATCACCTCCATCCGGTCCAGCAAGGCTGGCGGAATGTTCATGGAGTTGGAGGTGCACAGGAACATTACGTCAGACAAGTCGTAATCGACTTCCAGGTAATGATCGTTGAAATTGTGGTTCTGCTCGGGGTCGAGTACTTCCAGCAGGGCCGATGCTGGATCGCCACGCATGTCGCTGCCCATTTTGTCGATTTCATCGAGCAGGAACAGCGGGTTGCGCACCCCGACCTTTGTCATCTTTTGAATCAATCTTCCCGGCATCGAACCGATGTAAGTCCGGCGATGGCCGCGAATTTCCGCCTCGTCACGCACGCCACCGAGGGCCATACGCACGAATTTACGGTTTGTTGCACTGGCGATCGACTCAGCCAACGAGGTTTTACCCACGCCAGGAGGACCCACCAGGCACAACACCGGGCCGCGAATCTTCTTCACCCGCTTCTGCACGGCGAGGTATTCGAGGATGCGCTCCTTGACCTCTTCAAGGCCGTAGTGATCGGCATCGAGGATGTCTTCGGCACGCGCCAGGTCCAGGCGTACCTTGGTCTGGGCTTTCCACGGTACCTGCACCAGCCAGTCGATGTAGGAACGAACCACGGTGGCTTCGGCCGACATCGGCGACATTTGCTTGAGCTTGTTCAGCTCGGCGGTGGCTTTGGTCAGGGCGTCTTTCGGCAGGCCAGCGGCGTCGATGCGCTTTTTCAGCTCTTCGATTTCGTTGTGGCCTTCCTCGCTATCGCCGAGTTCCTTCTGAATGGCCTTCATCTGCTCATTCAGGTAGTACTCGCGCTGGCTGCGCTCCATCTGTTTCTTTACGCGGCCACGAATGCGCTTCTCGACCTGCAACAGGTCAATCTCGGCATCCAGCAGCGCCAGGACGTGCTCGACCCGGGTCGACAGGTCGATGATTTCGAGGATGTCCTGCTTCTGCTCGATTTTCAGCGCCATGTGCGCGGCCATGGTGTCGACCAGGCGGCTTGGCTCATCGATGCTGTTGAGGGAGGACAGGACTTCAGCCGGGACTTTCTTGCCCAGTTGCACGTATTGCTCGAACTGGGACAGCAGGCTACGCACAAAGACTTCGGATTCGCGCTCAGGTGCATCGACTTCGTCGATCAATGCCACTTCCGCACGCAGGTGGCCATCCACCTCCATGAAGCGCTCGACCGCCCCGCGCTGCTCACCTTCGACCAGCACCTTGACGGTGCCATCCGGCAGCTTGAGCAATTGCAGAACGGTTGCAATAGTACCAACGCGATACAGGGCGTCTTCGCCAGGATCGTCGTCAGCCGGGTTTCTCTGGGCCAACAGCAGGATCTGCTTGTCGCCCGTCATCGCTGCCTCAAGGGCTTCGATAGACTTCTCGCGCCCCACGAACAGCGGGATAACCATGTGCGGATACACAACCACATCACGCAATGGCAGGAGAGGCAATTCAATGGTTGTCTTCATGATTTCGCCTCTATGACAGATGAAAGTAAGCTTGAAACCAAGATGGGGGCTGCGTGTAAAAAAAACAAGCTCAATGCTGGCAGTTACACACAGTAAAAATTCTCATGAAAAACAAAGGGGCCCCTAGAGGCCCCTTGTTTGTACCGAAACTGCGCAACGCTTATGCGTCTGGCGCAGCCTTGGCAGTCGGCTCACTGTTTTCGTAGATATACAGTGGCTTGGACTTACCTTCTATAACGCTTTCGTCGATCACCACTTTACTCACCTCGGACTGCGAGGGGATTTCGTACATGGTGTCGAGCAGTACGCCTTCGAGAATCGAACGCAAACCGCGTGCGCCGGTCTTGCGCTCCAGTGCCCGCTTGGCCACCGACTTGAGCGCGTCAGAACGGAACTCAAGGTCCACGCCTTCCATTTCGAACAGCTTGGCGTATTGCTTGGTCAGGGCGTTTTTCGGCTCGGTGAGGATCTGAATCAGAGCAGCCTCATCCAGCTCGTCCAACGTGGCCAGGACCGGCAGACGACCAACGAATTCCGGGATCAGACCAAACTTGACCAAATCGTCAGGCTCGACTTCACGCAGGGACTCGCCCACCTTCTTGCCTTCTTCCTTGCTGCGCACTTCTGCACTGAAACCAATGCCACCCCGAGTGGAACGCTGCTGGATGACCTTTTCCAGACCGGAGAACGCGCCGCCACAGATAAACAGGATGTTGCGCGTATCAACCTGCAGGAATTCCTGCTGCGGGTGCTTGCGGCCGCCTTGGGGCGGTACGGAAGCGACCGTGCCTTCAATCAGCTTCAGCAGGGCTTGCTGCACGCCTTCACCGGAAACATCCCGAGTGATCGACGGGTTGTCGGACTTGCGCGAAATCTTGTCGATTTCATCGATATAGACAATACCCATCTGGGCTTTCTCTACGTCGTAGTCGCACTTCTGCAGCAGTTTCTGAATGATGTTCTCGACATCTTCACCCACGTAGCCAGCCTCGGTGAGGGTGGTGGCGTCGGCGATGGTGAACGGAACGTTCAGCAGGCGAGCGAGGGTTTCTGCAAGCAGGGTCTTACCCGAGCCTGTAGGACCGATCAGCAAGATGTTGCTCTTGCCGAGTTCGACTTCGTCGCCTTTCTTGTCACGCTGGTTCAAGCGCTTGTAGTGGTTGTACACCGCTACGGCCAGAACCTTCTTTGCACGCTCTTGACCAATCACGTACTGGTCAAGGATGCCGCTGATTTCTTTAGGCGAAGGCAATTTATGCGCGCTGCTTTCGGCCTGTGCCTCCTGCACCTCCTCACGGATGATGTCATTGCACAGGTCGACGCACTCGTCGCAGATAAAGACCGAGGGGCCGGCAATCAATTTGCGCACTTCATGCTGGCTTTTGCCACAGAAGGAGCAATAGAGCAGCTTGCCGTTGTCCTCGCCGTTGCGGGTGTCAGTCATTCGTTCGATCCAAATCCGATAGGCTTGCAACACAAGATGAAGGCTTATGCGGGCTTTTTCAAGCCCGCCAGTGGTCGGACATGCCGACCAGCCCTATTTTGAGCTGCTTATATTAAGCGGGGCGCTTGTCGATCACGGCGTCGATCAGCCCGTATTCACGCGCGGCCTCGGCACTCATGAAGTTGTCGCGGTTGGTATCGCGCTCGATTTCTTCCAGGGTGTGCCCGCTGTGCTTGGCCATCAGCGTGTTGAGACGCTCGCGGATAAACAGGATTTCCTTGGCGTGGATCTCGATGTCCGATGCCTGCCCCTGGAAACCGCCCAGTGGCTGGTGAATCATCACGCGCGAGTTGGGCAGGCAGAAACGCTTGCCTTCGGCACCGGCTGTCAGCAGGAATGCACCCATGCTGCAGGCCTGGCCAATGCACGTGGTGGATACATTCGGCTTGATGAACTGCATGGTGTCGTAGATCGACATGCCCGCCGTTACCGAACCGCCTGGGGAGTTGATGTAGAGATGGATGTCCTTGTCCGGGTTTTCCGCTTCAAGGAACAGCAGTTGCGCACAGATCAGGTTGGCCATGTAGTCCTCTACCGGACCAACCAGAAAGATCACTCGCTCCTTGAGCAGGCGCGAGTAGATGTCATAGGCGCGTTCGCCACGAGCAGATTGCTCGACAACCATCGGGACCAGGCCGCCTGCGGCCTGGATATCAGAGTTCTGCTGAATATACGAATTACGGAACATGCTCTGCAGTTACTCCCAAATAGTCATGTCTTGAATACGCATAAGCCAGCGCGAGGCTGGCTTATGGGTGTATTTTCAAACGAGTTGGACAATCAGTCGGCTTGTGCTGCTTCAGCCGGCTTGACTGCTTCTTCGTAAGAGACCGCTTTGTCGGTCACCTTAGCCTTCTGCAGAACAGTATCCACAACTTGTTCTTCCAGCACAACCGAACGGACTTCGTTCAGTTGCTGGTCATTCTTGTAGTACCAAGCCACGACCTGCTCAGGCTCCTGGTAGGCCGAAGCCATTTCCTGGATCATTTCGCGAACGCGGTCTTCGTCAGGCTTGAGGTCGAACTGCTTGACCACTTCAGCCACGATCAGGCCCAACACGACACGGCGCTTGGCTTGTTCTTCGAACAGCTCGGCCGGCAGTTGGTCAGGCTTGATGTTGCCACCAAACTGCTGAACAGCTTGTACGCGCAGGCGATCCACTTCATTGGACAGCAGGGCCTTAGGCACTTCGATCGGGTTGGCGGCCAGCAGACCGTCCATTACCTGGTTCTTGACCTTGGACTTGATGGCCTGGCGCAGCTCACGCTCCATGTTCTTGCGAACTTCGGCGCGGAAACCTTCGATACCGGTTTCCTTGATACCGAACTGGGCGAAGAACTCTTCGTTCAGCTCTGGCAGCTTAGGCTCGGAAACGCTGTTGACCGTCACGGTGAACTCGGCAGCTTTGCCAGCCAGGTCCAGGTTTTGGTAGTCAGCAGGGAAAGTCAGGTTCAGGACGCGCTCTTCGCCGGCTTTAGCGCCAACCAGGCCGTCTTCGAAACCCGGGATCATGCGGTTGGAACCCAGAACCAACTGGGTGCCCTTGGCCGAGCCGCCAGCGAATACTTCGCCGTCAACCTTGCCCACGAAATCGATGTTCAACTGGTCTTCGTTCTGGGCGGCACGATCGGCCACTTCAAAACGGGTGTTCTGCTTGCGCAGGATTTCCAGCATGTTGTCCAGGTCGGCATCAGCCACTTCGGCGCTCAGGCGCTCGATTTCGATACCTTCGAAACCAGCCACTTCGAACTCTGGGAACACTTCGAATACGGCAACGTATTCCAGGTCCTTGCCAGCTTCCAGGGACTTAGGCTCGATGGAAGGCGAACCAGCCGGGTTCAGCTTTTGCTCGACAACAGCTTCGTAGAAGGAAGCCTGGATCACGTCGCCTACGGCATCTTGACGCGCATCAGCACCAAAACGGCGCTTGATTTCGCTCATCGGCACTTTGCCTGGACGGAAACCAGCGATCTTGGCCTTCTGGGCAGTCTGCTGCAGACGCTTGTTGACCGCAGTCTCGATGCGCTCTGCCGGCACGGTGATGCTCATGCGGCGCTCGATAGCAGTAGTATTTTCAACAGAAACTTGCATGGATATTCCTCGTTGCACAGACGTTAGCCGGCCGTTTCCGACCCAAGAATCAAGGGCATGCATTCTAGTGGGTCAAACTCAAGAAGTCACCCTACTGAAAACGGGTTAAAAAACAGCAGGCATTTTACAGGTACGAATGCACGAATGCTCCTCGCCCCAGTGACAAATACAGCCAATCACGCCAGGGCTCTGTGCCAACCCTTCTATATATAGAAGAAGCTGCCAACCATCTCCCCGGCTGCCGACCTTGCACACAAGGCCGACGGGCAGAACGGCATCATCGAGAAACAAAAATACGACGAAACGCCCCACCCCTGCGACCCAAAACCTGCAGTCGCCGAATACGCAAACCGCTAAAACAAAAAAGGCGCCAGACTGTTAAATCTGGCGCCTTTCGGAATATGGGGTGGACGAAGGGGATCGAACCCTCGACAACGGGAGTCACAATCCCGTGCTCTACCAACTGAGCTACGCCCACCATATTGCGTGACAAAGAAGCCAACTGCCTTCTCTGCCGAGCACCAACCCAGCCAATGCAGGGGTGACGCTTTATTTGGTGCGGATGAAGAGACTCGAACTCTTACGCCTCGCGGCGCTGGAACCTAAATCCAGTGTGTCTACCAATTCCACCACATCCGCGGCTTGAAGCTTTTTTAAAACAAAGGCGCCAGACCGTTAAATCTGGCGCCTTTTCAAATATGGGGTGGACGAAGGGGATCGAACCCTCGACAACGGGAGTCACAATCCCGTGCTCTACCAACTGAGCTACGCCCACCATCTTGCGCTACTTGTGCCAAAGCTGCCTAATGGCGCACCCGGCAGGACTCGAACCTGCGACCATCCGCTTAGAAGGCGGATGCTCTATCCAGCTGAGCTACGGGCGCCTGATTAATCTGTACTCTTGGAGGACTACAAACTAAATGCTTCCAGCCTTACACAATAAAACGGCTATTGCGCTCGACCTTCTTAACCAGTGCTAGGCTGTGCCCGACAAGTGCGACGAATAGTATAGACGCCCCTAGGGGCCGTCAAATCTTTTTTGAAAAAAATTCATTTTATTTAAGGGGTTAGGGGAATTTGCAGACCAAGCGCCTTTGCCCTCACGTCCTGGCGTGCGAGAATGCGCGCACTTTTCCTCCCCCTCTCGATGGTTAATCACGCGTAATGACTGCACAACTTATCGACGGCAAATCAATCGCCGCCAGCCTGCGCCAGCAGATCGCCAAACGTGTCACCGAGCGTCGCCAGCTTGGCCTGCGCACGCCGGGGCTCGCGGTGATCCTGGTCGGCAGCGATCCTGCCTCCCAGGTTTATGTCTCGCACAAGCGTAAAGACTGTGAAGAGGTCGGCTTTATTTCCAAGGCCTACGACTTGCCTTCCGACACCACCCAACAGGCCCTCACCGACCTGATCGACGGTCTCAACGACGATCCGAACATCGACGGCATCCTGCTGCAATTGCCGCTGCCAGAGCACCTGGACGCCTCCCTGCTGCTGGAGCGCATCCGCCCCGACAAAGACGTAGACGGCTTCCACCCTTATAACGTCGGTCGCCTGGCCCAGCGCATTCCCCTGCTGCGCCCCTGCACACCGAAGGGCATCATGACCCTGCTGGAAAGCACCGGCGTCGACCTGTACGGCCTGGATGCAGTGGTGGTTGGCGCGTCCAACATTGTAGGTCGCCCGATGGCCATGGAGTTGCTGCTGGCCGGCTGCACTGTGACCGTCACCCACCGCTTCACCAAGGACCTGGCAGGCCACGTCGGGCGTGCCGACCTGGTCGTGGTCGCCGCGGGCAAGCCAGGCCTGGTCAAGGGCGAGTGGATCAAGGAAGGCGCCATCGTGATCGACGTGGGTATCAACCGTCAGGATGACGGCAAGCTGGTGGGCGACGTGGTGTACGAAACCGCCCTGCCCCGCGCCGGATGGATCACCCCGGTACCTGGTGGTGTTGGCCCGATGACTCGTGCATGCCTGCTGGAAAACACGCTGTACGCAGCCGAAACGTTGCACAGCTAAAAGGACCCCGCCTTGACGCAATGCTGTTAGGTCACGCCGGGCTTCCTGAAAAATCCGCTATCAGATATCTGGCAGCGGATTTTTTTATTCCTGCCCGAGAGATTTGACTTGCTCCCTGTCAACAAGAACAGCACGCCGCGGTTTCCTGAAAATGATGCCTGCGCGCTTAAAGGCCACACCTATAAGGAGCGCAACCCCCAAACTCCATAACCCTATGATGGTCAGTGCCATACATCCTCCTCAAGTATTGCCACCACGTACGACACGACGATTACAAAAAAAACTGACAATCGCCATTGTCGCACTGGCTCTCAGCGTATTGGCATCAGCGGCTCCAGCGATCAACAACGTTGTAGTACCCGTCACCATGAAGCCTGTGCCCACACACAGTAATAAATTGGTCGCCCATCGGATCGTTTTGCCGTTCATCTACGTCCCTGTTTTCAACAACGCCTCCTCAATTCAACGTTAACAAAAAGCCCATATCAAAGGCTCTGAGGTTTTTGTATCAGTCCTACACACCCAGGACCGACAGGACCGTTTTTACGGAGCCTTATCGCCAACGCGCTTGCGCTACAAACCTAACCAATCATCGGCTTACAGCCTTTATTTAAAGGCTCTCTATCAGTTTGTGATCCATACTAATAATATGTAACGTCATTTTTCATAAAACCGGCTGCATCCGGTATTTTTCTACCTTTTAGCGAGTTCATCCGCGTGAAAATTCATCTTTCTCTCATCAGCCTGTTCTTCGCATTCGCAGGCACTGTCGCCAACGCCAGTGAAACCACCCTGGCCCCACGGGACACCTCGCAACTGCACATCGCCTCAGGCAGCGCGATGCTGGTGGACTTGCAAACCAACAAAGTCATCTATTCCAGCAACCCCGACGTGGTCGTACCGATCGCCTCCGTCACCAAGCTGATGACCGGCATGGTGGTGCTGGATGCCAAGCAGAATATGGATGAGTACATCTCCATCAACATCAGCGACACCCCGGAAATGAAAGGCGTGTTCTCGCGAGTCAAGCTCAACAGCGAAATGCCGCGCAAGGAAATGCTGCTGATTACCCTGATGTCCTCGGAAAACCGTGCAGCTGCCAGCCTGGCCCACCATTATCCGGGTGGCTATGCGGCGTTTATTGCCGCAATGAACGCCAAGGCCAAGGCCCTGGGCATGACCAGCACCCGCTATGTCGAGCCCACCGGTCTGTCGATCCATAATGTGTCCACCGCCCGCGACTTGAGCAAGCTGGTGCAGGCCGCGCACAAATATCCGCTGCTCACGCAATTGAGCACCACCAAGGAAAAGACCGTGTCGTTCCGCAAGCCCAGTTACACCCTGGGTTTTTCCAACACCGATCACTTGGTCAACCGCGCCAACTGGGATATCAAGCTGACCAAGACCGGTTTCACCAACCAGGCCGGTCACTGCCTGGTGCTGGTGACGAGCATGGGCAACCGCCCAGTGTCGCTGGTGATCCTCGATGCCTTCGGCAAATTCACGCACTTTGCCGATGCCAGCCGTATTCGCAAGTGGATTGAAACGGGCAAGAGCGGCTCGGTGCCGGATGTGGCCCTGCAATACAAGGCCGACAAGAACCTCAAGGGCCGCCAGACCGGGGTCGCCCAATCGCACTGATGCACAGCTGACAAAAACGGCGCTCTCGAGCGCCGTTTGCGTTATGGCTGCTTTGGCCTTTCAGCCATGACCTTGAGTGCCTGTGCCGCCGCCTGTTCCTGGCCGGCCTGGGCGGTGGCGTTGGCGGCCTGCTGCCACCTCGCCGTATCCAGGTTGACCGGCAACTGGCTCGGACGCTGCACCAGCACCGCCCACTGCCCGGCGCTTTTCCAGGCGGACTCGAAGTCGCTGAACGCCACCGGGCGTCGCCGATCCCTGGCGACGCGCAACAACACCGTACTGTTTTGCTGGTTAAAGCCCACCAGTACCGCATAACGCGGCTCGGCCCAGAGTGTCGAGCCTTCGGTAATCCGCACCATCACCGGATACCCCGCCGCCACCTGCGCCAACAGCGCCGTCAGCCTGGTATCCAGCGGATACACCAACATCCCGTATTCGCGCGCCAGCACTTGCATGTTGCGCTCAAGGTCGGCTTCCCCACCGGGTAGATGCAATGGCTTATCCAGCAAGCCCGGTGTAATCACAATGCCTTGTTGCGACAGCATGCTGGCCAGGGCAGCCGGACCGCCCTGGTACGTGTCGCCACGAAACGCCGGCACGCCGTTGAGCTCTACACGTTCGGGCAGGCCCTTGATTTTTGAAGGTGTGGGATGCCCGGCACACGCGGCCAAGCCAAGGACGCAGGCAGCCACCAGCAAGGAGGCTTTGAGGTTCGACCGTAAACGCAACTTCTTCACTCTCTTGATCATCTGCGGGCTGGGGCGTTGATCATAGGACGCTCTTGGGCCCGGGTATAGCCTTGGGCAGCAGTAAAAAGCCCGGGATAGAGCAAACAAGTTGGACGCACACGACCATTGGTCAATAGCACGCAACCGGGAGGCAGCTAGACTGTCCATTGCAAAGACAGTGTGTGCCCTGCACAGGGCAAAAGGAGGCACTCATGAGCCTGACAGCCACAATTTTCCTGTTGGTGCTTGGCTGGCTGGCCGTCGCCGGCGCCATGCTGTGGGGCGTGTTGCGCGTGACCCGCCGGCACCCTCATCCACAGCCCAAGGCCGAGGCACGCGCCAAGACCCACAAGCCAGTCGCGCATCACGCCTGACCGAATCCAGGAGCCGGCAAGCCGGCTCCTGCAGATCTACGCCACCTGCTTGCGGGCCACCGCAGCCGAAGCCGCCACCATCGCCCGCAGCAACACCGCGCACCCCGCCGCCAGGTCATCGGGTGCGGCGTTTTCGATTTCGTTATGGCTGATCCCGCCTTCACATGGCACGAATATCATCCCGGCCGGCCCTAATTCAGCGACGAAGATCGCGTCATGCCCAGCGCCACTGACGATATCCATATTCGACAGGCCCAGGCCATTGGCCGCCTCACGCACGGCATCGACACACCCCTTGTCGAAATACAGCGGCGGGAAGTCAGCGGTAGGCACCATCTCGAAGCTCAGGCCGTGCTTGGCGCAAGTGTCGTCGATCACCTTACGCACCTGGGCAATCATCGAATCCAGGCGTGCCGGTTCCAGGTGACGGAAGTCCAGAGTCATGCGTACTTCGCCAGGGATCACATTGCGCGAGCCGGGATAGGCTTGCAGGCACCCCACCGTGCCACAGGCATGGGGCTGATGGCCGAGTGCGGCAGCGTTGACCGCCGCCACCACTGCCGACGCACCGACCAGGGCGTCCTTGCGCAGGTGCATCGGCGTCGGACCGGCATGCGCCTCGACACCGCGCAGAGTCAGGTCGAACCATTTCTGGCCGAGCGCTCCCAGCACCACGCCGATGGTTTTGCGTTCATCTTCCAGGATCGGGCCCTGCTCGATATGGGCTTCGAAGTAAGCCCCAACCTTGTGCCCGCTGACTGGCCGGGAGCCCGCGTAGCCAATCGCGTTCAGCGCATCACCCACCGTGATGCCCTCTGCGTCGGTTTTGGCCAGCGTGTCTTCAAGGCTGAATTTTTCGGCGAACACCCCGGAGCCCATCATGCAGGGAGGGAAGCGCGAGCCTTCTTCGTTGGTCCATACCACCACTTCCAGCGGCGCTTCGGTTTCGATCTTCAGGTCATTGAGCGTGCGCAACACCTCCACGCCCGCCAGTACACCGAAGCAGCCATCGAACTTGCCGCCCGTTGGCTGGGTGTCGATATGGCTGCCGGTCATCACCGGTGGCAATGCCGGATTGCGCCCCGCGCGACGGGCGAAGATATTGCCCACGCCATCGATGGTCACCGTGCAGCCCGCCGCCTCGCACCACTGCACAAACAGATCGCGAGCCTGGCGGTCGAGGTCGGTCAGGGCCAGGCGACACACGCCGCCCTTGGGCGTGGCGCCGAGCCTGGCGAGGTCCATCAACGACTGCCACAGGCGGTCACGGTTGATGTGCTGATGGGTGGATTGCAGAACGTCGATGGCAGCGTTCATGGTGATCTCCTCAGGCAATATTTCTTATGATTGACGCGATCCAACTGTGTGAGCGGGCTTGCTCGCCCCCACAGTTGATTGCATTTCACCTCGACTACAGGGTTGTCTTCGCGGCGACAGGGTTTGTTTTGCGCTTGCTGCACAGGCCGTAATACAACAACCCGCCCAGCGCCGAGCCGGTGAACCAGCCGTAGCTGTAGAACCAACTGAACGCATCGCTGCCCAGCGACAACAGGGTCAGCAGCACCGGCACGCCAAAAGCGATAAATCCCGCGACATTCCACGCCGGGTACACGTCATCGCGATACAAACCCGCCAGATCCAGTCGCTGGCGGCGAATCAGGAAATAGTCCACTACCATGATCCCGGCAATCGGCCCCAACAGGCTCGAATAGCCGAGCAGCCAGTTGGAATAGACCGTTTCCAGGCTGACATCGGAAACGATCAGCCCGAGCTTTTTCAGCAGTTCATGGGCCATCAGCGCCAACCCCACCAGACCGGTGAGCACCACCGCGGTGGTGCGGTTGATCAACTTGGGCGCGATGTTCTGGAAATCATTGGTGGGCGAGACAATATTCGCCGCCGTGTTGGTCGACAGTGTGGCAATGATGATCAACGCCATCGCCACCGCTACCCACACCGGGCTCTGGATATGTCCGATCAGGGTCACCGGGTCGGAGACGCTGACGCCCACCAGTTTCACCGAGGCCGCCGTCATGATCACGCCCAGTGCGGCGAACAAGAACATGGTCAGCGGCAGGCCGAAAATCTGCCCCAGGATCTGGTCCTTCTGGCTTTTGGCATAACGGCTGAAGTCAGGAATATTCAGGGACAGGGTGGCCCAGAAACCGACCATCGCGGTCAGTCCGGCCATAAAGTAACCCGTCAGGCTCGCGCCTTCGGGGCGCTTGGGTGGGATGGCCATCAATTCGCTGATCGACACATTGGGCAACGCCCACACCAGCAAGCCGATACCCACCGCCACCAGCAGCGGTGCCGACAGGGTTTCCAGCCATTTGATCGACTCGGCGCCGCGCAGCACCACCCACAGGTTCAACACCCAGAAGATCATGAAGCCGATCACCTCGCCGGTGCCGCCCAGGCTCTTCCAGCCCTCGAAGATCGAGCCGAGGAACAAGTGGATCGCCAGCCCGCCGAACATCGTCTGGATGCCGAACCAGCCACAGGCCACCAGCGCGCGGATCAGGCACGGCACATTGGAACCGAGAATGCCAAAGGATGAGCGCAGCAGCACCGGGAACGGAATGCCATATTTGGTACCGGGAAAGGCATTGAGCGTCAGGGGCACCAGCACCACGATATTGGCCAGCAGGATTGCCACCAGCGCCTCGCCTACCGACAAGCCGAAGTACGCGGTGAGCACGCCGCCCAAAGTGTAGGTCGGCACGCAGATCGACATGCCGACCCACAATGCCGTGATGTGCCACTTGTTCCAGGTTCGTTCGTGCACCTTGGTCGGTGCCATGTCGTGGTTGTAACGGGGGCTGTCGAGGACGTCGCTGCCGGCGTCGAGTTCATACAGGCCGTCGCGTTCTATGACTTGCGATCTGTTCTGTTGCATGGCCGCTCCACGGTTTTCTTAAAATTATTGTTGCTCATCCGGCGCTCAACGCTGGATGGCCGTAGTCCCGCATGAACATGACATCACGGACCCGGCCAACCGGCAGCGCACTCAATTACCGTGCCGCAAGCCATCGCCCCATCCGTACCGCTTATATAACTGGCTGATGTTTATCAGCTTTATTGTCTTAACCGAAAAGTCCCACGCCACTTGCAACGTTACTCAGGCCAAATAACGCAGAAGTTGTCCGAACAATCAGGACTCAATCTGGTGCAACACAATTATTTTTATTGCTTCCCGCCGTCAAGAGGCAACTCTCAAGCGTCTGATTTGCAATAGGAAATGTTGCTCATATTACGAACCTGTCAAGTGCGTCAAAATGGTGAGAGGGCGCTACATTTTGGTGAATTTAAGTTTTTATCCTTACATATCAATAAGTTAATACAGATACATGCTTATAAAAAATAATCTTGATCATTCGAAAAACTCGGGCTAGCTTCTATTCCTGTCACCACTGACAAGAATAAACCTTGCACAGTGTGCAGCACTACAACACTTAGAACTGGCATAAGCCGGTCAAGCCTCTGAGGAACTCGGCATGTCTCTGTTGATCCGTGGCGCCACCGTTGTTACCCATGATGAAAGTTATAAAGCTGATGTCTTGTGCGCAGACGGTCTAATCCGCGCCATTGGCACTGATCTGGATATTCCCGCCGGCACCGAGATACTCGATGGCAATGGCCAGTACCTGATGCCCGGCGGTATCGATCCCCATACCCATATGCAACTGCCCTTCATGGGCACCGTGGCCAGCGAAGACTTTTTCAGCGGCACGGCAGCGGGCCTGGCAGGCGGGACCACATCGATCATCGACTTCGTGATTCCCAACCCGCAGCAGTCGTTGATGGAAGCCTTCCACCAGTGGCGCGGCTGGGCCGAGAAGTCGGCGGCCGACTACGGGTTTCATGTGGCGATTACCTGGTGGAGTGAGCAGGTCCGCGAGGAAATGGCCGAGCTGGTGACCCATCACGGCATCAACAGCTTCAAGCACTTCATGGCCTACAAGAACGCGATCATGGCCGCCGACGACACCCTGGTCGCCAGCTTCGAGCGCTGCCTCGAACTGGGCGCGGTGCCCACCGTGCACGCAGAGAACGGCGAGTTGGTGTATCACCTGCAACTCAAGCTGTTGGCCCAGGGCATCACCGGGCCCGAGGCCCATCCACTGTCGCGCCCCTCGCAAGTGGAAGGCGAAGCCGCCAGCCGCGCGATCCGCATTGCCGAAACCATCGGCACGCCGCTGTACCTGGTACACGTTTCAACCCAGGAAGCCCTCGACGAAATCACCTATGCCCGCGCCAAGGGCCAGGCGGTTTATGGCGAAGTCCTGGCCGGGCACCTGCTGCTGGACGACAGCGTCTACCAACACCCCGACTGGCAAACCGCCGCAGGCTACGTGATGAGCCCGCCCTTCCGCCCGCGCGGGCATCAAGAGGCCCTGTGGCATGGCCTGCAATCAGGCAACCTGCACACCACCGCCACTGATCACTGCTGCTTCTGCGCCGAACAAAAGGCTGCCGGACGTGACGACTTCAGCAAGATCCCCAATGGCACCGCCGGCATCGAAGACCGCATGGCGTTGCTGTGGGACGAAGGGGTCAACACCGGGCGCCTGTCGATGCAGGAGTTTGTTGCACTGACCTCCACCAACACCGCGAAGATCTTCAACCTCTACCCACGCAAGGGCGCGATCCGGGTCGGTGCCGATGCCGACCTGGTGTTGTGGGATCCCCAGGGCACACGGACCATTTCGGCCAAGACCCACCATCAGCAGGTGGACTTCAACATCTTCGAAGGCAAGACCGTGCGCGGCGTGCCCAGCCACACCATCAGCCAGGGCAAGCTGGTGTGGGTCGACGGCGATTTGCGCGCCGAGCGCGGTGCCGGGCGCTATGTCGAGCGGCCGGCGTATC
Organism: Pseudomonas sp. FH4; assembly: GCF_000510915.2. Lineage (NCBI taxonomy): Bacteria > Pseudomonadati > Pseudomonadota > Gammaproteobacteria > Pseudomonadales > Pseudomonadaceae > Pseudomonas > Pseudomonas sp. FH4. Next base: position 164,059 of record NZ_AOHN01000018.1, read on the forward strand.
CGGCGGTGTTCGAGCAGTTGCGCAAGCGCGCGGAGCGTTCCAAGCCCGCCGCGGTGAAACGCTGACATCGCCGATCGCAGGCAAGCCAGCTCCCACACTTGATCGGGTTCACACAGTTCAAATGTGGGAGCGGGCTTGCCCGCGATGAGGCCAGTGCAAACCACAAAAAACCAATGCCCGCCAGAGGCAAAAAAACCGTGAGGCCATTACCGTGATCCAGACCCTGAACCACCTCCCCCACCCCGACGAAGACGGGGCGACCCTCGCCAGCCACTTCACCGACCTGGCACCGCCCCTCAATGCCCGGCAAGCCCACCTGGAAGCCTCGCGCTGCCTGTATTGCTACGACGCACCGTGCGTCAACGCATGCCCCAGCGAAATAGATATCCCATCGTTCATCCGCAATATCCACACCGACAACGTGCAGGGCGCGGCGCAGAAGATTCTCTCGGCCAACATCCTCGGCGGCAGTTGTGCCAGGGTCTGCCCGACCGAGATCCTCTGCCAGCAGGCCTGTGTGCGCAACAACAGCGAAGAATGCGCCCCGGTGCTGATTGGCCTGTTGCAGCGCTACGCCATCGACAACGCGCACTTTGATCAACACCCGTTCCAGCGCGCCGCGTCGACCGGCAAGCGCATCGCCGTGGTCGGTGCCGGGCCTGCGGGCTTGTCCTGCGCCCATCGCAGCGCCTTGCATGGGCATGACGTGGTGATTTTCGAAGCCCGTGAAAAGGCCGGTGGCCTCAATGAGTACGGGATCGCCAAATACAAACTGGTGGATGACTTCGCCCAGAAGGAGCTGGATTTCCTCCTGCAAATCGGCGGGATCGAAATCCGTCACGGCCAGCGCCTGGGCGATAACCTGAGCCTGAGCGACCTGCACCAGCACTTCGACGCGGTCTTCCTCGGCCTAGGCCTGGCCGCCAGCAAGCACCTGGGCCTGCCCCACGAGGATGCGCCCGGCCTGCTCGCCGCCACCGACTACATCCGCGAACTGCGCCAGGCCGACGACCTCAGCCAACTGCCCCTGGCCGACCGCTGCATCGTGCTCGGTGCCGGCAACACCGCCATCGACATGGCCGTGCAAATGGCCCGCCTGGGCGCGCGCGATGTCAACCTGGTGTACCGCCGTGGCTTTGCCGACATGGGCGCCACCGGCCATGAACAGGACATCGCCAAGGCCAATCAGGTACGCCTGCTGACCTGGGCCCAACCCGAAGCAGTGCTACTCGATGACCAAGGCCAGGTGCGCGGCATGCGTTTTGCTCGCACACGCCTGGAAAACGGCCGCCTGCAAGCCACCGGCGACACCTTCGAACTGGCAGCAGATGCGATCTTCAAGGCCATCGGCCAAGGCTTCGACGACCACGCCCTGCACGACCCACTGGCCCAGCAGTTGCAACGCCAGGGCGAACGGATCTTTGTCGATGCACAACTGCAAACCAGCATCCCCGGGGTGTATGCCGGTGGCGACTGCGTCAGCCTCGGGCAGGACCTCACCGTCCAGGCCGTACAACACGGCAAGCTGGCTGCCGAAGCCATGCACGCTCAACTCATGCTCAATGTGGAGGCTGCGTAAATGGCCGATCTATCGATTGTGTTCGCCGGTATCAAAGCCCCCAATCCATTCTGGCTGGCCTCCGCGCCACCCACCGACAAGGCCTACAACGTGGTCCGAGCCTTTGAAGCCGGCTGGGGCGGAGTGGTCTGGAAAACCCTCGGCGAGGACCCGGCGGCGGTCAACGTCTCGTCCCGTTATTCGGCGCACTTTGGCGCCAACCGTGAAGTCTTGGGCATCAACAATATCGAGCTGATCACCGACCGTTCCCTGGAGATCAACCTGCGGGAAATCACCCAGGTGAAAAAGGACTGGCCGGACCGCGCCCTGATCGTGTCGCTGATGGTGCCGTGCGTCGAAGAATCATGGAAAAACATCCTGCCGCTGGTGGAAGCCACCGGTTGCGATGGTATCGAGCTGAACTTCGGCTGCCCCCATGGCATGCCGGAACGAGGCATGGGGGCGGCGGTGGGCCAGGTGCCGGAATATGTGGAACAGGTCACACGCTGGTGCAAGACCTATTGCTCGCTGCCGGTGATCGTCAAGCTCACGCCCAATATCACCGATATCCGCGTGGCGGCCCGGGCGGCCTATCGCGGTGGCGCCGATGCGGTGTCGCTGATCAACACCATCAACTCCATCACCAGTGTCGACCTGGAGCGCATGGTCGCCCTACCGGTGGTCGGCACCCAGAGCACCCATGGCGGTTACTGTGGTTCAGCAGTCAAGCCAATCGCCTTGAACATGGTCGCTGAAATTGCCCGCGATCCCCAGACACAGGGCCTGCCGATCTGTGGGATTGGCGGCATCGGCAACTGGCGCGACGCGGCAGAATTCGTTGCCCTGGGTTGCGGTGCCGTGCAGGTGTGTACGGCGGCGATGCTGCATGGTTTTAGGATTGTCGAGGAAATGAAGGATGGCTTGTCGCGGTGGATGGACAGCCAGGGCTACAGCAGCTTGCAGGATTTTTCCGGGCGCGCGGTGGGCAACACCACAGACTGGAAATACCTGGACATCAACTACCAGGTCATCGCCAAGATCGACCAAGCGGCGTGCATCGGTTGCGGACGCTGCCATATTGCCTGCGAGGACACTTCGCACCAGGCAATTGCCAGTTTGAAACAGGCCGATGGCACGCATAAATATGAAGTGATCGATGATGAATGCGTGGGCTGCAACCTGTGCCAGATCACCTGCCCGGTGGCGGACTGCATCGAAATGGTGCCGATGGATACCGGCAAGCCGTTTTTGAACTGGACCCAGGATCCGCGAAATCCTTACCGGGAGGCGGTGTAAACCTTTAGACCGCTATCGCCGGTAAGCCGGCTCCTACATTTGGAATGCATTCCCCTGTAGGAGCTGGCTTGCCAGCGATGAGGCCATCAATCTCACCACACAGCTCAAGGCTCCAGCCCGATCCCCCGCAAAATCACACTGGTCACCGTCTGCACCGCCCGCTCGAATTGCATATCCGACAGCGCCTGATGGTCATTGAGGATCATCACCTGATGGTCAAAATCGGCATAGTGCTGGGTTGAAGCCCAGATCATGTACAGCAGGCTCGACGGCTCCACCGCCAGGATGCGTTTGTCTTCCACCCACTGGCGGATTTTCGCTTCCTTCATCTTGGCCCAGTCATACAGGCTCGCGTCCAGCGCTTCGCCAAGGGTTGGTGCGCCGTGGATGATTTCGTTGGCCCAGACTTTCGAACCATAGGGACGGCTGCGCGAATGCTGCATCTTCGCCCGAATGTAACTGCTGAGCACCACGCGCGGATCATCGAACATCTCGAAGCACAACGCATCCTGCTTCCACACCTCCAGCAGGTCGAACAACACCGCGCTGTATAGCTCGCTCTTGGTGCTGAAGTAGTAATGCAGGTTGGAGCGTGGCAGTTGCGCCTGTTCGGCGATGTCAGCCATGGCGGTGCTGCCATAGCCTTTTTCAGCGAAAACCTTTTCTGCCGCCAGCAGAATCTTTTCGACGTTGACCCGACGAATACCGATCTTGTGATTGCCCATGGGGGCTCCCTGACCACGACATGTCCCGAAGACTACCATCCGCTCTAGATCGGGGCGACAGCCTGAGCTGAAACTTCGTACACTGCCCGTCCTGTTCATTGATTGGGATTGCACAATGTTGATCAAAAACACCCTGACAATCGCCGCCCTGCTGGCCTCTCTGCTCGGCGCCCAGGCAGCCCTGGCCCACGCCCACCTGAAAAGCGCCACGCCGGCCGCCAACAGTACCGTCGCCGCGCCCGCCGACCTGCGCCTGGTGTTCTCCGAAGGCGTCGAAGCCACGTTCACCAAGGTTTCCCTGAGCAAGGACGGCACCGAAGTCGCGGTCAAGGGCCTGGAAACCCCAGACGCCGACAAGAAAACCCTGGTTGTGACCCCAGCCGCACCGCTGGCCGCCGGCACCTATAAAGTGGAGTGGCACGCGATCTCCGTCGATACCCACAAGAGCGCAGGCAGCTACAGCTTCAAGGTCGGCCAGTAACCCATGGCAACCCTGCTGGTGCTGTGTCGTTTCCTGCACTTTATGGTGGTTTTGCTGATGTTCGGGGCCTGTGCCTTCAGGCCCTGGTTATTGGGCGCAAGCCCCAGGCCGGCCCTGGACCGGCAACTGTCCCGCATCACTAGGCTACTGGCCTGGCTGGCCCTGGGCTCTGGCGTGAGCTGGCTGCTGTTGATCAGTGCCAGCATGGCCGGCAGTGAACTGGCGACGCTGGATCTGGCGACGGTGCAGTTGGTGCTGGGCAAGACCTTCTTCGGCCAGGTCTGGAGCGTCCACCTGCTGCTCAATGGGTTGCTGGTCCTGAGCCTGTTGACACCCTGGAATCACCTGCGCCTGCCCCTCAGCGCGCTGCTACTGGCAACCCTGGCCCCAGTGGGGCACGGCGCCATGCTCAGTGGCCTCAGCGGGCAATTGCTGATCCTCAACCAGATCGTGCACCTGCTTTGCGTCGGTGCCTGGCTCGGTGGTTTGTTGCTCTTGGTGTTGATCCTGCGGCACGCGGCGCTGTACCCGCTGGAGACAATCCTTCGGCGCTTCAGCGGTGTCGGTTACGTGTTGGTGGCCGGCCTGCTGATCAGCGGGCTGATCAACATCCGCGTACTCACCGGAGAATTATGGCCGACCCCACTGTTCAGTGGGTTTGCCTTGATCCTGCTGATCAAGGTGCTGCTGGTCGCGGGGATGTTGGGGTTGGCGTTGCTGAACCGGCTGCGGATCAAGGATTGCCAGCAGCGAGTGGGCCCATTGCAGGCCAGTGTGAAGCTCGAATGGTTGCTGGGCGTGGCCGCGGTGGCGGCGGTGTCCCTGCTGGGCACCCTGCCCCCGATGCTGTAGGAGCGAGCTTGCTCGCGAAAGTCGTCAACGATAACGCGGGTTGCCTGGGTAACCGCGTTGTCGTTAAGTTTTTCGCGAGCAAGCTCGCTCCTACAAGGGGTGCGTTGAATATCAGGGCGGGCTGTTTTTCAGGCGGCCCGCCGTGTCGATACTGACCACCACCGACAACCCCGGTCGCAGGCGCTCGCTCTGTTCCTGATCCGGGTCCACCGTAATCCGCACCGGCACCCGCTGTGCGATCTTGACGAAGTTGCCGGTGGCGTTGTCCGCCTGCAACAGGCTGAACTCGGCGCCCGTGGCCGGCGAGATGCGCTGGACCGTGCCATGAAACTTGCGGTGGTTCAGGGCATCGACGGTAAACGTCACCGGTTGGCCCACCTGCACGTGATCCATCTGGGTTTCTTTCATATTGGCGATCACCCACAGTTGGTTCGGCACCAGCGCCATCAACTGCGCACCGGAGTTGACGTAGGCGCCCAGGCGCACGCCGATCTGCCCCAATTGACCATCCCGTGGCGCCAGCACGCGGGTGTTGGACAGGTCAATGCGCGCCAGCTCCACGGCCGCATCAGCGCTGGCAACAGCAGCTTCCAGTGAGCCGCGATTGACAATCACCGTCTGCAAATCCTGGCGAGCGATTTCCAGGCTGGCCTGGGCCTGGGCCACGGCTGCAATCGTCTGCGCGTTGGCCGCGCGGGTCACGTCCAACTCACGGCGCGACACCGAGCCGTCGCTGATCAGTTCTTCATTGCGCCGCAAGTCGGCGGTGCTTTTGCGCGCCTGGGCCTGGCTGTCGGCCAAGGCGGCCTGGCGTAGCTTGATGGTCGCCTCGGCGCTATTACGCTGCTGCACCACGTTGGCCAGGGACGCCTGCTGCACCGCCAGTTGCGCCAGGGCCTGGTCCAGGCGCTGCTTGTAGATGCGATCATCGAGGCGCACCAGCAAATCCCCGGTCTTGACGTGCTGGAAGTCCTGCACCGGCACTTCGAATACATAACCACTCAGTTGCGGGCCGATGATCGTCACCTGGCCACGCACCAGGGCGTTTTCCGTGGTTTCTACCGCGCTGCTGAACGGTGGCAGTTGCCAGGCGTACAACACGATCAACACGCCAACGATAGCAATCGCGGCAAAGCCCAGGGACGAGATGATGCGCACACCCAACGAGCGCGGTTCGGTGACCGTGGCACCGGGTGGCGTGGTGCCTTCCGGGGTGGAAGCAATGGCGTTGGTGGTCGTGGTGGTAGCCGTAGGTTCGGTCATGAAGGAAGTGCGCCGCTAGGTTGAACGGAAGGCGCTGCACTGGCGGCAGCTTTCTGGGTGGTGCTCATCAGCCACAGGCTGCGGGTAAAGATCCACAACATGGTCAGGATCGCGATGATCGCGATCAGCATGAACACGTCGTTATAGGCCATCACATTGGCTTCGCGGGTGGCCGCCGTGGCCAGGCTGCGGATGCCCATCAGGTTGCGCAGTTCAGGGTCGGCAATCACCGAGCCATAGGCCGAGCCGCCGCTCTGCACGCGGGCGGCCACGCGCGGATCCAGCAGCGTCAGGTGTTCGACAATCATGCTGGAGTGAAACTTCTCGCGCACGATCTGGAACGTGCCGAGCAACGCTGCCCCCAGCAGCCCGCCAAGGTTCTGGCAAATACCGAACAGCACCGAAAAACTCACCAGGTTGCGCGGATTGGTCAGCACATTGCGCATGCCCAGCACCATGGTCGGCCCGAGGAAAAACGTGCCGCCAAACCCCAGCAGGAACTGACTCAAGTACATGTTCTGCGGCCGGGTCAGGTTGCTGGAAAAGCTGTCCATCACGGAGCCTGTGGCCATCAGGGCCAGGGAAATCACCAGCGGCATCAGCAAGTGGGCCGGGTTGATGGTCAAGGCGCTGATCACCAGGCCGCTGATCGCTCCCAGCAACATCACCAGGTACAAGGTGCGCATCTGCTCGCTGCTCATGTTCAGCGCCTGCAAGAAGCCCACTGCGCCGGTGGACTGTTCGGACAGCACCATACGGATCAGGATCACCGCCAGGGCCAGGCGAATCATCACCCCGCCGCCCAGCCAACGGGTCATCAGCAACGGGTTGGCGCGGTTATGTTCGATGGCCAATCCGGCCATGATCAGCACCAGCGAACAGGCCGAGGCGACCCCGATCCACGGCGCTTCCAGCCACCAGTCGATGCGCCCCAGTGACAGCACCGCGCAGAGCAACGCCACGCCCGAGGCGAGCAGGCCGAAGGTCAGGAAGTCGAGCTTTTCAAAGGTTTTGAAACGGTCACCCGGCGGTAACTTGAGCATGAATACGCAGCCCAGGCAGGTCAGTGCCATGCCCAATTCAAACAGATACAGGCCACGCCATTCGGCAATTTGCAGCAAGTCTTCGGAGAACAGCCGCGCCAGCGGCAAGGCCAGTTGCGCCGTGCCCAGGCCCAGCACCAGGGCCTTGAGCCGCCACTTCGCGGGGAACGCCTGCACCATGTAGTACAAGCCCAGGGAACTGAGCGCCGCACCGACCATGCCGTGGGCGGCCCGCACGGCAATCGCCGAGCTGAGGTCGTTGACGAACAAGTGGCCAAAGGTCACCAGCGCATACAGCACCAGGAACACTTCGGTAAACGCGCGCAAGCCGAACTGTTGGCGAAACTTCACCAGCAGCAGGTTCATCGAAACGTTGGTCATCACATAGGCCGCAGGCAGCCAGGCCATTTCAGCGGTGGTCGCGCCCAACGCGCCTTGCAGATACGGCAGGTTGGCGATCACCAGCGCATTACCCAGGCCGCCGGTGATCGCCACCAGTATGCCGACCAGGGCAAAGGCCCAGCGTTTGAGCGTGGGGTGATGGGGTGTCGACGGCGACCCCGGCAAGCTCGGGCGCTCGTGGGGTTGCCAGGTGTGCGGGGTGTATTTATCCATTGCCTGACCTTGATGACCGACGCACAAGGCCGGTAAAACCATGACTCAGAGCGTAGTAGACCTGAGCTAAGTTCATCTTGTCATGTCGAAAGCACAATCCTTGTGTAGGAGCCGGCTTGCCGGCTCCTACACAAGGATCATCAGATCCAACCCAGCCAGCTCCAGTAGGTGGCTGCAAAGACCAGCATCAGCAGGTAACCGATCAAGGTCACCAGCAGGCCCACCTTGGCAAACTGGCGGGCGGTAAAGGTGCCGGTGCCCAGGCACACCATGTTCTGCGGCGCGTTGATTGGCAGGATAAAGCCATAGCTGACCACAAACCCCAGCAGCATGGTCATGCCCAACCGGCTGAAATCCCCCGGCAGGGTTTGCAGTACGGCAATCAGGATCGGCAGCAAGGCCGAGGTCAGCGCAGTGGCGCTGGCAAAGCCCAGGTGGATCACGATCAGGAACGCACCAAGGATCGCAAACACCCCCAGCGGGCCCAGTTGATCCAGGCCGGTATGCCCCACCACCTGCGCGCCCAGCCATTGCCCGGCCTGGGTGGTCAGCAGGGCCGTGCCAAGGCTGATGCCCACCCCGAACACAATCACCGTGCCCCACGGAATGCGCGACTGCACATCCTTCCAGGTCATCACCCCGATCCCCGGCATCAGCAGGAGCACCAGGCCGGCATACGTGGTGGAGGTGGTGTCGAAGCTGTGCAGGCGCCCTTCAGTGGCCCAGGCCAGCAACAGCAGGATCGAGACCGTCAGCAAGCGCTTCTGCGGGCCGGTCATCGGGCCGATATCGGCCAAAGATTGCGCAACGGCTTCCTTGCCGCCCGGGATGCTATTGCTTTCCGGTGGCAGCAACTTGAGCACCAGAAACAGCAGCACCGCCGACATGATCACGGCCCACGGCGCCCCGGCGATCAGCCAGTCGATCCATGACACACGCTGGCCGAGCATTTTATCCATAAAACCCACGGTCAACAGGTTCTGCGCGGCAGCGGTCTGGATCCCGACGTTCCAGATGCTGGTGCCCTGGGCGACGACAATCATGATCCCGGCGGCGATATTGGAGCGTTTATCCACGCCAAACGCGGCAATCACCCCCATCATGATCGGCACCACACAGGCGCTGCGCGCGGTGGCGCTGGGCACCACCAGGCTGAGCAGGATAGTCACTGCAATCGCCCCCAGCAGAATCCCGCGGGTGCTGGTACCGACCCGAGTCAGGGTCACCAGAGCGATACGCCGGTCCAGGCCGGTGTGGGTCATGGCGGCGGCAATAAACAACGCACCGGCCACCAGGGCCAGGGCCGGGTTGGCAAACCCGGTGAGCGCCATGCTGATGGCCGGGCTGGAACCGATCAGGTGCGTCGGGTCCTGCAATGACGGTGCGGTGCCCAGCAAAAAAGCCATCAGCGAAGTGATCATGATCGCACTGGCTTCATAGGACACCGCTTCGGTGATCCACACCACCACCGCAAACGCGAGGATCGCCAGCATCCGGTGGCCGGCTACCGGTAAATCATCCGGCAGCGGCAATAGCAAGACGCCGACCATCACCAGCACGGCAATGACCAGGCCCATGGGCAATTTGAAGGAAACAGCGGGTGTTGCGGGGGCGTTCATGGGGAACTCCGTGAGCCATGACAATCAGGCGTGCAGCATGAGGCAAAGCGTCACGGCGGGTTTTGACAGGTATCAAGGCACGGCCGATAAATCAAGGAGCGAGCTTATCTGCGGGCGGCGGTCCGACGAAAATCCCACAGGCACCTCGGGTTACTTTTTAGCGCTGCGTTATCGTTAACGATGTTCTCGGCCAAGGCGAGTGCTTGTAAAGGCGCGCACTTATGCCTAGCTTATGCGCCCCCGCCCGCGCTTTAAGGCCTTGCCCCATGGTTTTGCGTTTTCGTCCCGTCGTCACCTCACGTTTCGCCCTCGGCCTGTTGCTCAGCGGCGGCATCGGCAACAGCCTGGCGGCTGAGCTGGAACTGCCGGCGCTGAAGATCCTGGGCCAGGATGAGTCCGGTTATCGCAGTGAAAGCGCATCGGTCGGCGGCTTCGAAGACGCGCCGCTGCTCGACACCCCGGCTTCGATTACCGTGATCAACGCCGCGCTGATCAAGGACCAGCAAGCCCGCCTGCTCAGCGAAGTGCTGCGCAACGACGCCTCGGTGGGTGAAAGCTACGCGCCGATCGGCTACTACGAAAATTTCGTGGTGCGGGGATTTTCCCTGAATGCCGCCAGCAGCTACAAGATCAACGGGCGCACCATCACCGGCGAGCAGAACGTGGCCCTGGAAAACAAGCAACGGGTGGAATTGCTCAAGGGCCTGGCGGGCCTGCAAAGCGGGATCTCCGAGCCCAGCGGCGTGATCAACTACGTGACCAAGCGCCCGGAAGACGTGCGCTCGGTCACCGTGTCCACCGATGATCGCGGCAGCGGCTATATCGCCACCGATGTCGGCGGCTGGTTTGGCAGCGAGCAGCAGTTCGGCCTGCGCGCCAACGTCGCCCATGAAGACCTCAACTCCTATGTCGAACACGCCAATGGCCAGCGCGATTTCCTGTCCCTGGCGTTCGACTGGAACATCAGCCCCGACGCTGTGCTGCAACTGGATGCCGAATACCAGGACAAGCAACAGCGCTCGGTGCCCGGTTACCAGTTGCTCGGCGGCACCGAAGTGCCCCATGACGCATCACCGAAAAAACTGCTCGGCCACCAGAGTGGTTCCAAGCAGGTGGGCATCGACTCGCTGAACCTCAACGGCAAGTTCGAATACCGCTTCAGTGACCAGTGGAAAGGCAATATCAGCGCAGCGCGTAGCAAGGTGGTGATTGATGATTACAGCTCGTTTGCCTGGGGGTGCTACGGCTCCGCCAGTTGCGAAGGCGTCAAAGTACCGAACTACTTCAGTCCGGAAGGCAACTACGACATCGCTGACTACCGCAGCCCTGACGATACCCGGCGCAATGATGAAATCCAGGCGGCCATGACCGGCCTGTTCACAACCGCAGGCATAGGCCATGAGCTGACCTTCGGCACCAGCGCCTTTCGCCGGGTGATTGACAAGCGCAAGTCGGTCAATGAGCCCATCGGCAGCGGCAATATCGATCAGGACCCACCAGCCTTCACGCCTACCGACAAGCCTTTGAACGACAGTCATCGACGCCTCGACAGCCGCCAGTACGGGCTGTTCGTCACCGACCGCATCAGCTTCAACGAGCAGTGGCAAACCGTATTGGGCGGCCGCGAAGTGCGTCTGGATGAAAAAGCCTTCGATCAGACTGGCGTCCAGGAACGCCACACCCAGCAATACGAGTTCCTGCCCAACGCTGCGCTGATCTACAAACCGATGGACAATCTCTCGCTGTACACCAGCTACAGCAAAGGCCTGTCCCTAGGCGGCGAAGCACCGTGGTATGCGAGTAATGATGGGGAAATCCTCGCACCGACCGTCTCGCGCCAACTCGAAGCCGGGGTCAAATACTACTGGCGCCGCATCAGCTTCGCCGCCGCCGTGTTCCAGACCCGCCAGGCTTATCAATACGCCAAGCCCGATAGCGCCGGTGACTTCACCTATGTGCAGCAAGGCCAGCAGAAAAACACCGGCCTGGAACTGTCGGCCAACGGCTGGGCCACCGAGCGCCTGCAGATCGCTACCAGCGTGGCAGCCATTCGCGCGCGGGTGAACGGCAGCGGTACGCCGCAATACGAAGATCACCAGACGATCAACGTGCCCAAGCTGCGCGCCAGCGTGTACGCCGACTATGCCCTACCGTGGGTCAACGGCCTCGCCGTTCTCGGTGGCGTGCAATACAGCGCCAGCAAGAACGCCAATCGCACCGGCAATGTGGAGGTTGGAGATTATGCGGTGGTCAATATCGGCAGCCGCTACAGCACCAAGGTCGACGGCTACGAAACAGTGTTTCGCCTGAGCGTCGACAACCTGTTCGACAAGCGCTACTGGCGCGACGCGGGCGAGTATATGGGCGATGACTACCTGTTCCAGGGCGCGCCGTTGACGGCGCGCTTGAGTGCATCAGTGAATTTCTGATTACTTGGGCATCTTGCGAAAGCCCACCGCCAGGCGGTTCCAGCTGTTGATGGTGGCGATGGCCACGCTCAGGTCCACCTGCTCAGCCGGGCTGAACTCGGCATTGAGCAACGCATAATCTTCATCCGAAGCGTGGGTCTGGCTGATCAGGGTCAGGCTTTCGGCCCAGGCCAGGGCGGCACGTTCGCGCGGGGTGAAGAATGGCGTTTCGCGCCAGGCCGACACGGTGTACAGACGACGCTCAGTCTCGCCGCCCTTGCGTGCATCGGCGGTGTGCATATCCAGGCAGAACGCGCAGCCGTTGATCTGCGACACGCGCAGGCGTACCAGTTCCAGCAGGGGCAGTTCGATGGACAGTTTACCGACGGCCGCTTCCAGGGCGAGCATGGCTTTCATCGCGTCTGGGGAAGCGGTGTAGAAATCGATACGGGCAGACATGGTGTAACTCCAGGACAGTGGGGATTGGTGCCTAGCTTAATCACCCCACTGCGGCAGACAAATAGCCAATCCGGGCGAAGAACAGGTAGCCAATGCCAGACCGTTCAGACCCGGTTGCGCAGCCAATGCAAGAAGCCCTTTTTCACCGGCACGATCGGCGCATCCTGGGTCAGATGCTGGGCGGCGTGCAGGCGGAAATCCAGGAGGTTCTGCATGGCTTCACTGATATCGTGGCGCGCGTCCAGGCACGGCTTGAGGTATTCCTTTTCGATGCGGTAGAGGGTGCAATAGGTCTTGGCCACAAAATCCGCCGGTACGCCCTGCTCACCGAGGATCCCGGCCTCGCCGATCACTTCCCCCGGCCCCATGCGCCCGGCTTCGAACGTGTGCCCGGCCTTGGCCAGCATCACCGAAACCACCCCGGACTCGATGATGAACAGGTGATCGCTGGCCTCCCCTGCCGGCAGGATCATGTCGCCTGCACGGAAGGTTTGCGCCGTCATGTTCTGACTGAAGGTTTCCTTCTCTTCCTGGCGCAGGGTGGAGAAGATATTTGAGCTTTCCAGCAATGCCCGCGCTGGCGACGTGGTCGGCGAGGTCGGGCTTTCGGCACTCGATAGCAAACTCACGCCAGCCGCCTGCAAATGCCGGTAGGCCAGGTCGTAAAGCTGGTTGCGCACCTCGCGTTTGAGGCCCATGGCCGGCACAAAGCCGCTGATTTCATACTCCACGCCACCGCCAGTGGACGTCTTGAAAGCCACGCTCGGCGCCGGTTTGGCCAGCAATTGCCGGCAACCTTGCATGGCGCGCTCCAGGGCTTCGAGCACCGTTTGCGGGCGCGCATGCGGGCTGACTTGCAGGCTCACTGCCAGGCCGAACATGTCCGCCGGGCGCGAAAAGTTGATGATCTTGGCCTTGGCCGCCAGCGAATTGGGGATGACCGCCATGCTGCCCTGGGAGGTTTGCAGGCGCGTGGCGCGCCAGTCGATGTCGGTGACCCGGCCTTCGGTGCCATCGATGGAAATCCAGTCATCGAGTTGATAGGGCTTGGTGGTGTTGAGCACGATCCCGGAAAACACATCGCTCAAGGTACTTTGCAGCGCCAGGCCGACGATGATCGCCACCGCGCCGGAAGTCGCCAGCACGCCCTTGACCGGCAGGTCCAGCACGTAAGCCATGGCGGCGATGATCGCGATCAGGAAAATCACCGCGCCCATCAGGTCTTGCAGCAACCGTCCGGTGTGGCCGACTCGCTGCATCATCAACGCACCGAGCAACACCGTCAGGGTGCGGGCGGCAAACAACCACCAGCCAATCTGCAAGGCGGTGGCGGCCATGTGCAAGGGGGTGTTGTCGGCATAAGGCGCGATTTGCATCGGGTTCATGCCGTCGTTGAACAGCACCGCGCTGTAGGTGGCAAAGATCACCAGGCGGGCGACCAGTTTCCAATTGCCGGAGCTGGCAGAAAACAGACGCCAGACGACGATATCGATAAGGATCAGCGCCAGGGCGCACACCATCGGGTGATCGGAGATAAAAGGCAGCATCCAGGCGACTCCAGGGCGAATGCCGTGAAGATCGCACGAAACGGGATTGACGGGTATAGGGCCTGACAAACGAAACGCAAACCCTGTGGGTCCAGATACAGGGGATCGGCGGTGTGCCCGAGTTTTGGCATCGACAGAAATCAAGTGTGGGAGCTGTCGAGCCCCGGCGAGGCTGCGATGACGGTGGATCATGCAATACATCTCTAGCGCCTGTGCCGCCGCCATCGCAGCCTCGCTAAAGCTCGACAGCTCCCACGGGGATGGGTGGCAGGTCCGGGATTTTGGCCGCAACATGGATCATGTGTGGGAGCTGTCGAGCCCCGGCGAGGCTGCGATGACGGTGGATCATGCAATACATCTCTAGCGCCTGTGCCGCCGCCATCGCAGCCTCGCTAAAGCTCGA